>JAATFH010000210.1 GCA_015655315.1 Terriglobales bacterium | reverse complement strand
CAAAAGCGACTCTCTGTTGAGACGAAGGGATGCGTATCAGTCCCAGTAAATCGACTGGACTCCCATCGGCCAGGACAGCTTCGATATGGGTGATAGCGGGCGCCGACTCATCTCTCACTCGACCGGGATCAGCCATGGAAATGCCGCGATTCAGAGAGAGCCAGATGCGGCCACGCGGGTCTCTGACCACAGATTGCTCTCGTCTCACGCCTTCGTTTCCGAGCAGACCATCCGCAGCATCAAACTCGCGAACGTCCTCGTCCCTGAGCTCACCCTTCAGGAGTTTGCTCCGACGTACTCTGATTACATGATTCGAAGTTGTAATCCACAACGAGCCGTCGTTGTCCTCCGCCAACCCAAAAATGGGCTCGCGCAATGACTCGGGAACGTCACGAATACCATGAATGTGGTCCGCTCTTACTGTGGCCAGTCCGTTCGCCGTGCCCACCCACAAAACGCCTTCAGAGCCCTGCAAAAGACAAATCACATCGTCTGATGGCAGGCCGTTGTTCTGTGTATAGGTGCGCCAGTGATCGTTTGCAAAAGCATTCAGACCTCCCGGGGTTGCGAACCACATCGTGTCGTCGGAGCCTTCTTCGATTGCGGAGACTGTATTGGAACTGAGGCCGTCGACAGAAGTGAACGTTGTAAATCTGCCATCTTTCAGTCTGCTCACGCCGCCGCTGAGCGTTCCCGCCCATACTGTTCCGTCACGATTCTCGTGGACAGCGTAGACGCTGTTTTGCGCGAGCCCCATTTGCGTGGTGTATGTCTCCGAAGTGGTGGCATCTCCCTGAAAACGCAGATGCGTGAGTCCGCCACGCTGCCTCCCAATCCACAGTTCGTCTTTGTTGCCGGAGATTGAATAGACAATGTCGCCGGCTATTCCAGCACTTGTTACGGGATCGACCCCCCCGTCCTTCATGGAATAGAGACCGCCGTTTGAAGGTGCGATCCATGCGCGGTCATCTGCATCAACATAAATGGGTCCACTGCTATTCGACGGCAAACCCTCGGCAGTCGAATATGTCGTGAATGCTCCATCGCGGAGACGCTCCAGCCCATGCGTCGTTCCCACCCAGAGACTGCCCTCGCGATCTTCGAGCAGAGCGCTTACTTCTTCGCTGGAAGATTGGTCCTGGCTGCTCAAGGCAGAAACACCTTGTGCGTTGAACCGCAGCAGTCCCTGCGCTGTGCCAACCCACAGGTTCGCGTCGCTGTCCTGCGTCATGGTCAGTACCTGGATGTGACTCAGTGACGGTGGAATATCTTTTTCGGAAATCCTGCTTCCGTCCCACAGTGCCAATCCGTTGTCGGTTCCGATCCACAATCTGCCGCCGCTTACGGGCAGAAGACAATTAATTTTTCTGTCAGGGAGTCCTTCCGTAACCGCGGTGACTTGTCCGTTGCTCAGGTACAGAAGGCCTTTGTTCCGAGTGCCCATCCAGACTTTGCCATCGGAAGTTTCTGCGAGGGCGAGCAGCACCGAGTTCGACAGCAGATTCGGCGATGCGATTCTTTGGGGTCCTGTATCGCTATACCGGGACACGCCATGCGGCAAAGTAGAGAGCAGGATCTGTCCATCGCGTGCCCTGGACATCGCCGTAACATTTGACTCAGCAAAACCAATGTCGGACGTGACCTCGTCGAACTTTCCGTCGTGATAGCGGAGTACGATATTCGGCCCCTCGGTACGCACCCATAGATTTCCCTTTGCGTCGATTGCCAATCCAAGAACGTTATTGATACGCGATGCCGTCGGAGTCGATTCATGGACAGGCAGAAACTTGAGACCGTCAAAACGGAACAAGCCCTTTTCCGCTCCAATCCAGAGGTAACCATCGGCGGTTTGAGCGATCGCGTTGACCTGACCGCCCGGGAATCCATTTTCGGCGCTCCACGAGTCGCGTATGTATTGCGACATCGCTCTGTTCGGATCGACCGCGTATGACAGGTTGGCAGAGCCCAAAAGAATGAGAGGCGTCAGGAGCCACCGAAAACACCGGACGCCTACAGTCATTCCCTTACGGAAGGTACTGGACACGTTCAATGACGACCTCGTCCTCATTTTGCAGCGGAACTCTGGAGTACTTGAATAGACACATATTCATTCTGATGGATTCGCTGCCCGGCGAGGGAACGCCCGAGGTAAACACATGTTTGGCAATCGCATGCGTTCCCGAGGCGGGCGCATTCCCGCGAAATGTTTCAAAGGAGGCCATTTCCGGTTCCCAATGGAGGGAAAAGGTCAGTAATCCTGACGGCGCAGAGAAGCGCGAAACATTCGCGGGAACATAATAAGGCTGGACGACATACTGCCCATTCTCATCCCCAGGCTCACCCCAGCGGCTGATCTCAATATCCATCTCGCGGTGATTCTGGCTCGTGCTCAATTCGTCCCAGGTAAAAATACTAAGCACAGCTGCCGGCTCCAGATGGGAAATATCGCGCACAGTAAAGAGATAGGTGCCGTAGCCGAAACTGCGCGTCATAATCACTTCTGAACAGGTCCAGTTATCCGCCTTACGACCGATGCGAAGATGCAGGAATCCGCTGGAGTCTTTCCAGACATTTGCGGGGTCGTTGTCGAGCGGTGAGCCATTGCGCTCGCCCACGTTGTCGCGAACCTTCCAGTCGTAGCCGCTGAACTGAATGGTGGTGTTCTCAACTTTGGCGGCAGTCGCCGCGGCGATGCCTTTTATAGTTGCTACTGCAGCCACGCCGCCGCCCGGGACGGGCAGGGCATCCATTCTTGCCAGGGGACGATACCCAGGGTCAACCAGAAGGGCGGCGTACTCCGTCCCAAGATGCGTCGAATTTTTCCAGCTTGAATCAGTCTGAACCTTGGTGAATGGCAGGTTTGCCATCGGCTGTATCCACCATGTCCCCGCTTTGGCAAACAAAACGATTTGTTGATCGGAGCGCGCTCCAGTCACTCGGCCTTCAATGCTGTCGAGCTTGTTCGGACCGCCTTCCGCTGCGGGAGGAATTTTAGTGAACTCAATGACAGGTTGGACGTCGGCATTCCGTGCATGGCAGCCGCTCAGAAACACGCACAGAAGCATCGACGGGAGATCAGGTCTCCCGATTAAGCGCTTAAACACGGCCGCAATGCGCGATCTCATAGGGGACCATTGTAGCCGTAAGACCGCCTGATCGTGCCGTAATCTATCGTGTCGTTACGGGCAAAATTATGTGAAGAACAGCTCGGCTAGAGCCACCCTTTTGCCCGTGCGATACGCGCTGCCTCCACGCGGTTCGATGCCCCCAGTTTGCTGATGGCTTCGGACAGATAATTTCGCACCGTTCCCTCGGAAAGGTGCAACTCGTCGGCAATTTCCACGCTGGATTTGCCCTCGCCTGCACGCCACAGGATCTGGCGCTCCCGCTCCGTAAGCGGGTCGGGATCTGCGCTCCATGCTTCCGCCGCCAGATCGGGATCGACGACGCGCAGTCCGTTATGCACCCGGCGCACGGCATCGGCCAATTCAGCCGCGGGACGATCTTTGAGCAGATAACCCTTCGCCCCGGCGTCGAGCGCGCGCCGCAAGTATCCGGGCCGCGCAAATGTGGTCAGGATAACGACACGTGTTCTTGGATAACGGCTGTTGACTTCGCTCGCGAGGGTCAGGCCGGTCATTTCCGGCATTTCAATATCGGTGACCAGGACATCGGGTGCGTGCTTACCCACAGCAGCCAACGCCTCGCGGCCATTCCTGGCCCGCGCGCAAACGGCGATATCCGATTCCGTTTCGAGCAGAGCCGCAAGCGCCCCCAGGACCATGGCCTGGTCTTCCGCGACGATGACCTGGATCTTTTTATTCATACGGATCGCACTGGAATGTCGATTTCGATGCGCGTACCTTGCCTGCCATCGATGCTGAAACTTCCACCCAGCCCTTCAATGCGCTCCCGCATGCCGCGCAGCCCATTGCCTTCCTGCCGAATATTGCCGCGCCCATCATCCTCCATCGTAAGTGACGTGTGGCCTTTCTCCGTCACGAATCGCATGCGGCATTGACTGGCCTGAGCATGCCGTACGATGTTCGTCACTGCTTCGCGCACCGCCAGGGAAAGCACTGTTTCCGCGGCAGGGGGCAATGAGGGAAGCTTCGATTCGCAGGTAAGCGTTACGCCTGCCGCATCCAGCGTGCGATGTGCCTGTTCTATTTCCGCCACCAGCCCTTCCGCGCGATAGCCGCGAATCGCCTCACGCACCTCGCTCAACGCCTTTCGCGAAACCTGCTCGACTTCGCTGATTTCCTGCCGTGCACGCTGCGGGTCGCGGTCGAAGAGTCGTCCGGCCAGTTCCGATTTAAGGACAATTACCGACAGTGTGTGGCCCAGCACGTCGTGCAGGTCACGCGCGATGCGTTCGCGCTCGGCAAGCTTCGCAAGCTGCTCGATCTCCTCCTGTGCGAGCTGAAGTTTCGCCTTCGCACGAATCTTCTGTGAGGTGAGCAGATTAGTGCCGCCCACAATGACGCAGAAAAATGCCGAGAATCCCCACGCCCAGGGGCTAATGTGCAGTAAATATCCTTCAATGGCGACCCCGCCGCAGGTCAGTGCGATGGTGCCTGCGACCACTGCCAGTGAATCGCTGATAAAAGGAATGAACGCGGCAATGTAAACCACCATGCCGCTGGCTGAGTTGTTGCGAGGCAGATACCACAGGCCGAGGATTCCCATTGCCGCCAGCAGGAAATAGCTTTGGGCTTTGGTGCGTGCGAAGACCAGTCCGGAATAGAGCGCGAGAAACCCCGCATAGACACCGGCAAATTCCAGCCAGTAGCGCAGGTTATGACGTGCAATTGGTTCGATGAAAAAGAAAACCGAATAGACGAGCCAGACGTAATCGTAAAGCCGGTTCTTATCGGGCCAGCCATCGCGCCGCCGTTCGGGATTGCCTGGCGCAGTACGAACGCGGATTGCCGCATAAGCCTGTTCGGGGGTGACCTTATCGCAGCCGCTGGCCAGCGAATGCCATACCCCGAGAGGCATTCCGGAAGATTCGGATTTCTGCTGCTCTTCCACGTTGTTACGCCTTTGCCTCACTGCGAGTAAAGACCAGCCATGCAATGCCCATCATAAGACAGGTAAACCCCGCCAGGGCTTCCCAATGAATGAGCGTAGCACTGGAACGCGCGTAACCAAAGACGTTTAACGCCAGCTGAGCATAGTGGTACGTCGGCAGGACCGGGGCCACTTTCTGCAGCCAGTGAGGAAGAACTTCGATCGGCATCCACAGGCCGGAACAGAATGACATGGGTAAGTAGATCAGGTTGATGATTCCGGGAGCGGCGCTGGGAGGTATCAGCAGAGACAGCAGCAGGCCGAGGCTGGCAAAAGGAATCGCTCCAGCGATGATGACGGCGGCGAGATGCACAATCTGCAACACCGTCGCGTGTACACCGCCCAGCGTGACCCCTAATGTAACCATGCATGTGACAATTGCAACGCCGAAGAGCATGCAGGTCACGACCTTCGCCCCGAGATAGGCGAACCGAGGCATGGGGCTTGCCTGCTTCAGTTCAAGCCAGCCTTGTGCGCGTTCTGTGGAGATGCCCGCGCCCAGATTGAAGAGGGCCGCCGCGATCATGCCGAAGCAGCTGTATCCGGCAACGAGATATTGTGCGTAGTTAAAGCCCGGCCCTGCGTGCCGATTGGTTACCCCGAAGAGCAGATAAAACATGATGGGAAAACCCAGCGTTGCCAGGGAGTACATGCGGTTGCGCGCCGCTTTCAGAAACTCATACTTGGTTTCCAGGGCGAAAAGGTTGAGGTAGTACGGGGCACTGAGTTTTATTGGGCGAATCGCTGCTGTGGCCATCGGCTTCTCCTTTGCCTTAGTTGGTTCCTGGTTTCGTCAATGCAAGAAAAGCGTCTTCAAGCGCTGCAGCCGAAATCTCCAGATCGTGCAAGGTTTCGTCTCGCTGGAGCATGACCCGGACAACGGATTCCGGATGCGTTGCCGAAATGACCAGCGCGTCACGATCCGCAACCACATTGCTTACGGTCGGCAGGCCGCGAACGAAATCGATACTGAGCTGGGTGACACAGCGAATGGTACGTCCTGAAACCTGATTTTTGATCTGCGCCGGTGTACCCTGCGCGACCATGGCACCCTTATTCAGCACAATAATGCGGCTGGCAAGGGCGTCTGCTTCCTCCAGATAATGAGTGGTCAGCAAAACGCTCTTTCCCCGGGCGGAGAGAGCGCGAATCTGATCCCAGAGATTGCGCCGTGCTTCGATGTCCATGCCGACCGTGGGCTCGTCGAGGAATACAAGATCCGGATCTCCGCACAGTGCGAGCCCGAAGAGAACCCGTTGTTTCTGACCGCCCGAAAGCTTGCCGAAGAATGTATCCTCGATACCCTCCAGACCGGCAATGCGAACCACTTCGGCCGCTTTCAGGGGGCTGGGATAATAGCTTCGAAAGAGGTCGATATGCTCGCGCACGCGAAGGTTTTCCGGTACACGGGCAATCTGAAGCATTGCGCCGATACGCGTTCGTGCGGCCGAATCGCGCGGATCGCGGCCAAGAACGCGAACGCTGCCTGAAGTAGGCGAGATAAGCCCCAGCAGAAGACGGATTGCGGTCGTCTTGCCGGCTCCATTTGGGCCCAGCAGAGAGACGACCTCGCCGGGGTAAATTTCGAACGAAAACTGATTGAGCGCAGTGTTGGTCTGATATCGCTTCGTGACAGAGTGCAGCCGCGCCACGGTTGTGCCGTTAGCGGGGAAGGATCCAAACTGTTCGTCAACGCTGTCCGGGATGAAAGTTGCAGCCGACATCGTGCCTCCTCGACTTACAGGAACAGAATGCGGCTTCCGGCGAAAGGAAGGCAGTGGGGTCTGTCACAAATCGAAGATGACAGTTGTCATGCGAGCGGAGTACTCGAAGGTATCCAGCACATTTCTATCAGGCCGGAAAGCCTGACAATATCGTGCAGAACGGCGGGGTTTTGTTTTGAGTCTTTGTGAACCGGCCAGCGTACATCGCACTCAAATTTATCCTGATGTTCCTGAGCTTTTCGTATGACCGCCACGGAGCGCACTCGTACTCGAGCTGCTTCCAGCATGGCTCGCAGCTCATGTTCCGAAATGCTGTTTTCCGCAAGCGTGACGCTCAAAATCGCCTGCTGTTGCTCGTTGAGTTTCTCTTCCATCCAATGCATGGCGGAAAGCACGAGAAATCCAAGTACGGCGGCCACCGAGCCGAGGATGAGTTGCCCCCCGCCGAAGCAAAGGCCCATGACCGTTGCGAACCACATCGTTGCGGCGGTCGTAACTCCAATGACCATGTTGTCTTTGCGGAGAATCGCTCCTCCGCCGATAAAACCGACGCCGGTAAGAATACCGAGCGGCAGGCGCATCACATCCATGACGGCATAGGAATCATGTGGCTTGCCGTTGGTCGACAGCAGCAGGTTCATCTGGATCATGGCAACGGATGCAGCGAGCGTGACCAGAAGCGTAGTTCTCAATCCGGCGGGGTTTCCGTGCCGGCTGCGGTTAACGCCCAGCAGTCCGCCCGCAACAATCGTCAGCACGATTCGCAGAGCTATCGTCTGCCATGTAATTTCGACTGGCATGAAACTCCTTTCGAACAGTTCTGATTCGATGAAGAAAGTCTCGAAAGGGTGGGCCAGTCATGTCAGGAATCGTGCTGCCAGAGCGCAGCTCCGCCCAACAGGCCATCTTCGTTCGAGATCACTTTGACATTGTCACCAAGCTTGAACCGGATTTCCTTCGAGTTCCCGCCGCCGAGGTAAAGGTAGTCCCAGTTGAAAGTGGCGGCGGTCTGTTCGATTGCTTGCGCCACCAGCTTGTTCCAGCGTTTCGCGCCTAGTTTCTTAAAGCCGCGTTTTCCCAGGAAATCCTCGTACGTTTTCTCCTTGATCCACGGGTGATGCGCAAGCTCGAGACCAGGGCAGAGATATCCTTCCGTGTAAATGGCCGAGCCGAGTCCGGTGCCCAGGGTGAGAATCATCTCGACGCCTTTGCCTTGAATCGCCGCATAGCCTTGCACGGCTGCGTCGTTGGCGATGCGCACAGGTTTCTCCCAGCGCTTTTCGAGTTCCGCCTGCAGATTGTATTCAACCCATTTCGGGTCCAGATTGGCTGCGGTGTAAATAATTCCGCGCTTTACTACTCCGGGGAATCCAACAGCGACGCGATCGAATGAGGGAATCTGTGCTTTCAGCTTGTCGAGTTCCGCGAGTACACGGACCGGTGTCGGTTGAGCCGGCGTCGGCGTTCGCAGTCGCTCCGTGAGCGGTTTGCCTTGGGCGTCGAGCAGCATGATTTTGATGCCCGTACCACCCACGTCAACGCAGAGGGTGAGAGGAGATTTTTGAGATGTCTTCGCAGCCATACCAGAGCACTATATCGTGTGTCTGCCTCCCATGGCTAAACCCGCAGATATGTGAGCGCTTCTGGCAGGGCGCGTTCCATTCCATCGGTTGTGTCGAGGTCAAGCTTTTTCCTCAGAATCGGTTCAAAGTTTGCCTTGACTTTGTAGTAGAGGGACGCATCGCGATTGGCTGCCGGATGATCCGGATCGGGCGCGCGCAGACGAGCCTCAGCGGCTTCATCCGAACAGGTCAAATGCAGAATACGCCAGGCGGCTCCAGCAGCGTCCGCGGCGGAAATCACTTCATCGATCTGTGTGCTTTTCGAGAAAGTCCGTCCGTCGAAAAAGATGTAATCGGCCAGGTCATGGACCGTCATGTAGGTTGCAGCTTCGATCATGGCACGCATGCAAAGCGCATCCTGGCTGGCGGTATAGTCGGTCATCCGTCCAGGGAAGAGCGCCGCCCGGACCCTGTCCTTGTCGAGCACAACACAACGCTCAAGCTGGACAGACAGCGCTCGCGCCAAAGTACTTTTTCCCGTAGCCGGTAAACCCGCGAGGAGTATCCAGATAATCTTCTTCATCAGATGGTTCCGCATTCATAAGTCACGGGTAGAGATTATCTGACTTATTGATCGCGCAACGTCTTCACCGGTTCGAGTTGCGAGGCTCGCCATGCGGGAGCAAAGCAGGCAACGGCCGAGACAGCCAGCAGCACCATGCTGACAGCCGCGAAGGTGACAGGATCGAGCGGCTTCACGCCGTAGAGCATGTGGGTGAGGAAGCTCGTAAGCAGCGCGGACGCAACCAGGCCGATGGCAAGCCCCGTCAGCGCGAGACGCAAACCGCGTTGCAGGATCATACGCAACACATCGGACCGCTGAGCGCCAATCGCCATGCGTAGCCCGATCTCAAATGTACGCTGCGCCACCATGTAGGAAAGCACCGCGTAGAGACCAAGAGCCGCTAATAACAAGGCAACCGACGCGAATCCGGCCAGCAGCAAAGTCTGGAAGCGCGGTTGAGCCGTGGCGCGATCCATGGCCTCATCATAGGCGCGCAGATGGTATACGGGCAGTTCGCGATCGACGGATGTAACCACTGCGGTTACAGAATTGGCATAGCTGGCCGGGTCACCGTCAACACGCAGTGCGAAGGCAAGGGGAGCGAAGGGAGCTGACTCATAAGGAACGTAGATCTCGGGCTCAGGTTTTTCCGTGAGCGCGGAGCGCTTGACGTTTGCGGTAACGCCGACGATTTCGCGGTAGATCTTCTTGTCCTCGTCGAGTCCTGTCATCACGCCTTTCCCCAGCCCATCTTCGCCGGGAAAAAACTTTTGTACAAACGCCTGATTGACCAGCGCGACGGGTTTGGCTGTCATGTTGTTGTCAGCTTCAGTGAAGTCGCGGCCATGCAGCAGCCGGATTTGCATAGCGCGAACAAAGTTGGCTTCTACCATGCTGATGCGCGCATCCGGTTCGTTGCCCGGCGCGGCGGGACGGCCTTGAATCTGGAAAGTGAGAGAAATATTGCCGCCGCTGAAGGGCAGCGGAAAGGCCGCGGTTGCAGACTTGACGCCGGGGAGAGCCGCGAGTTTCGGCAGTAGTTCGTGGTAGAGCTGCGTGCGATGCTCTTCGGGATACCGTTTCTTCGAAACGCCGATGCCGAAAGTAAGAGTGTGCTGGGGATTGAAGCCCGGGTCCGCGTTGACCACGCGCGTAAAGCTGCGGATGAGCAAACCGGCGGCGACAAGAAGTACGAGGCCGAGGGCAGTTTCCGCCACAACCAGGGATGCATGAAGCGCGTGGCGCTCGCGTCCTGCCGATGTTCCGCGCGCTCCATCGCGCAGAGCGTCGGCAGGATCGACACGCGAGAGTTTGCGCGCGGGAAGCAGGCCAAAAATGAGTCCCGTGACGATGGAGACCGTGGCGGCAAATGCAAGTACGCCGCCATTGATCGAAACATGATCGAAGCGGGGCAGGTTCGTCGGGACGATGTAGATCGACAGTTTGAGCAGTAGGGACGCCAACGAGACTCCAGCGATACCGCCGAAGCATGCCAGTACGAGCGATTCGCTCAGCAGTTGCCGGATAATCTCGCTGCGGTTGGCCCCCAGTGCGGCGCGGACGGCGAGTTCCCTCTGACGGCTTTCTCCTCGGGCGAGCAGCAGCCCGGCTATGTTGGCGCAGGCGATAAGCAGCAGGGCGGCGACGGCGGCGAAGAGGACACGCAGGGCAGGGCGGATATCGCCGACAATCGCATCGATCTCAGGTTCTACTTTTGCTGCGATGGTTGTCGTGTCCGAGTCCGGATAGCGGAGCGACAGGCCCTTTTGAATGACGCTGAGTTCCGCCTGCGCCGCCGCAACAGAGACGCCTGATTTGAGACGCCCGATCATCTGGAGCTGGTTCCAGCCGCGCTGTTCCGTGGAAGGCGGCGGCCCGGTCGTCTCCGCGTCGAACGAGGGCGTGAGCCATAGAGATGGAGCCGGGGTTTCCAACGGAAAAGCGAAATCTTCAGGCATAACGCCTATTACGGAATACGCCTGGTCTTCAAGCATGATGCGTTGGCCAACAATGTTGGGATCGCTGTGGAAGGTCGATACCCATAGACCGTGGCTGAGGACGACGACATGGCTGCCGGGCCGTTCTTCTTCGCGGGTGAAGGTGCGGCCAAGTTCCGAGTGAATGCCAAGGACACGGAAAAAATCGGAAGACACCACGGTAGCGCGAAGCTGGCTGGCTACATTCGATCCGAAAGAATTGATCGTGAGCGAAACGGTGTGATAGCTGGCCAATGAATCGAGAGACTTGCTTTGCGCGCGCCAGTCGAAGAAGTCCGGGTAGGAGATTTCATTTTCCACGGCTGCCCCGAGATTTTTCGTCCCCTCCGGCAGCCATAAAGGCATGGGATGGACGAGACGCTCGGCTTGGAGAAAGGGCAGCGGACGCAGCAGGACAGCATAGACAAGACTGAAGATCGCCGTTGTAGCTCCAATGCCGATGGCCAGAGTAAGTACGGCAGTGATCGTGAACCCTGGACTTTTCTGCAGTTGGCGCAAGGTGTAGCGGAAGTTCATTGGCGTTCTCCAAAGAGGAGAATGAGCAGTTCTCTGGCCAACGGAGGATGGCGCTATGTGATTGATACAGAATAGATTGCGATTGTTGGTGCGATGAATGTCCATAGAGGGCGTTCGATTTTGAAAATGGCATGCCCGAAAATGGACACTCTATTTCGAGTTCGACACTAAGTACGGTGCTTCCGTCGTCCACGGTGATTTCCGATAGCGCCGAAACTTTACCGCAGGAGCAAGTCTTGTCAGGGGGAGCGCTGGGTCAAGTTGCTTTTGGTAAAGCCAAAGTCCCTGAAATCGCAGGGCAGAGACTGACAAAAAGGAGCATACTAGCGTCTAATGAGGCAGGGTGAATTGTATCCAGTTCACACCCTGTTGATTAGGGAGTGCCGTATGGCCATGATTTTGACAAAACGGATAGTTGCGCCGCAGCTATTGCTGGCAGCCGGTATGGTGCTGGCTCCGGTGGTGTTTGCGCAGAGTACGCCGCAGAACAGCCCGAGTGCAAATCAGCCGCAAGCCCAATCACAGAGCCAGGACCAGACAAGTGCGCCTGCGGCGGGAACGCCTTCCGCAACACCACAGCAACCTTCCACGCCATCCGCTGCTCCACCGAATAAGCCGAGCACCGATGCTACGACAGGGGAGAATCAAAGCGCTCCCGATGCAGCTGCTACGAAGGCGCCCCCTCCGAACACCGAGCCATCGAAGGTCAACGTAAAGCAGGGAAGTATTGACGACGTAAACTCGGTTGGCACGCGTAACATCGGCGGCCGCGGTCTCGGTAATTGGTACTCGACCGAGGGCGAAATCAAGATGGGCAAGCAGTATGCCGACCAGGTCGAGAAGAGCACGAAGCTGATTACCGATCCGATGGTGACGGAGTACGTCAATCGCATTGGACAGAACATCGTAAAGAATTCAGATTGCAAAGTTCCGTTCACGATCAAGGTCGTCGATACGGATGAGATCAATGCCTTCGCGCTGCCGGGTGGTTTCTTCTACGTCAATTCGGGCCTGATTCTGGCAGCGGACGAAGAGGCGGAACTCGCCGGAGTCATGGCGCACGAGACGGCCCACGTGTGCGCACACCACGCGGCACGCGAAATGACACGCATGAATTACGCGCAGCTCGGGTCGATTCCGCTGATCATGATGACCGGCTATAGCTGGACTGGCTATGGCATCTACGAGGCGGTCAATATCGCCATCCCCATGACCTTCCTTGTATTCTCACGCGAGTTCGAGGCGCAGGCGGACTACCTTGGCGTGCAATACATGTACCGCGCCGGATACGATCCCCAGGCATTTGTGACCTTCTTCGAGAAGATCCAGAACCTTGAGAAACAGAAGCCGGGAGCTGTCGCCAAGGCGTTCTCGAATCACCCGCAGACCCCGGATCGCATCCAGCACACGCAGGAAGAGATCGCGAAGATTCTCCCGGCGAGAGACGAATACCTGGTCACCACGTCAGAATTTGACGACGTGAAGGCGCGTCTGGCGCGGATCGAGAACAAGCGCAAGCTGATCGATCCGAAGAATGGCAAGCCGACGCTGCGCCGGGCAAGCACGGATCCGAGCGCCAATCCAAATGCGCCGCAGAGTGGCGATGACCGGCCCACACTGCACAGACGCGAAGACAGCAACTAGGCTAGGCTGTATCGACCGGGCCTATAGAACACTCGGCTGTCATCCTGAGCGAAGTATGGCGCGTTTTTAGCGCCGTACGCAGTTGAAGGATCTGCTTTTTTCCGGCTCCGCCTACATTCTGCAGACCAACAAAACAGATACTGACCCTTCGTTCCTCAGTGTCAGTATGACAACCTCTTGTTGAAAATAAATCTCCCTTGTCGCTCTAGACTGACGCGGGAGCGCCATCCAGCAGACGCCGCAATTCTGCCGTGAGGATGTCCGGCGGTACTGGCTTGTAAAGGAATGCAGTTAGCGAATCGCTGGCCAGGTTCTTTGGATCGGCGTCAATGTGGCCGCTGACGAGCAAAGCCTTCAACTCCGGACGCAGCTGGCGCAGGCTGGCGATGACATCCTGCCCACTCATCTTTGGCATGATGGCATCGCTGATCACGGCATCGATTGCCGGAAGCATTTCTTTCGCAATGGCTAGGCCTTCCACGCCATTTTCAGCCTGTACGACCCGATATCCGCAGGATTCGAGGGTATGCGCCAGCAGATAGCGGATGTTTGTATCGTCCTCGATCAGCAGGATGGTTTCGTCGCCACACGGAGTACAACCTTGCTTTATGACGGGAGCGTCTACCGGACGCGTCTTATGTGCAACGGGCAGCGACAACGTGAAGGTTGAGCCGACGCCCTCCTCGGACTGAACCGAGATAGTGCCGCCCGCTTCCCGCACAATGCCATACGCCGTTGCCAGTCCCAGCCCTGTGCCTTTGCCTTCGTCCTTGGTGGTAAAGAATGGCTCAAAGAGCCTCTCTCTGACTTCGGTTGACATGCCGCAGCCTGTATCGTTTACGCTGACTAGAACCTTGTGATTACGTACAGCCGTTCTGATGGTAAGCCTGCCGCCTTTAGCCATGGCATCCCTGGCATTGACGACGAGGTTGAGCAGCACCTGGCTGAAACGGTGCGGATCGATCTCGATGCACGCATCGCCCGCGCCAAAATCGATTTCCAGAAAAACCGTGTCGCTTACCAGTCGCCGGAACATGGTTTCTTCATCCCGCAGAAGGTCATCGATGCGGACAATGCGCGGCTGGCTCACCTGTTTTCGGCTGAAGGCAAGCAGTTGCTGGGTAAGACGCGCCGCGCGTTCGCCAGCCCGATAAATCTCTGCCGACATATGGCCGAGATGTTCGTTGCCATCGAGTTCGTGGTGGAGAATGCGCGCATATCCGTTCATCACGGAGAGGATGTTGTTGAAGTCATGCGCGATTCCGCCGGCCAGCCTTCCGATGGCCTCCATTTTTTGCGCGTGGCGGAACTGATCTTCGAGAGCGCGGCGTTCGGTGATGTCATGCAGAAGAACAGTGAACCCGAGGATGTTTTGCTCTGCGTCGAAGTCGGGGGTGTAGGTGGCTTCGATAGTTCGCTTACGGCCGCGTATGGCGATTGTCTTTTCGAACCGGACAGGGGTGCCCTGCATGACCAGCGCCCAGGCTCGGCGTACATCTGCTTCGTATTGTTTCCCGTCTCCGCGCAGAATGAAGTACTCGAAGTCCAGGGAGATGATTTTCTCCCGGGAAATATCGAACCAGTCTTCGAACGCACGGTTGGCCCTGCGGCAATTGCCCTGCGCGTCGACATAGAGCAGGGCTACCGGCAGCTGATCGGTGAGCGCGCGCAACTCCGCTTCGCTCATGCGCAGAGCATCGTTTGCCCGGCGTTGCTCCGTGATATCGTTGGTCGTTCCAACGGAAGCGATGGGTTTTCCATCGGCGCTGCGGACTGCCGTGGAGTGGCCGTGGATCCAGCGAATTTCGCCGGAGGGCAGAACAATGCGGAAGACGTGCTCGTAAGCTCCGGTGGCCGCATTTGACTCCAGCCAGCCTCGCGTCAGTCTTTCCAGGTCTTCCGCATGCACCCGTCTCTGCCAGCCGTGGCCGAGCATCTCCTCTTCCGTCATCTGCCATGTCTTCGCAAGCACAGGGTTCACGTACAACACATAGCCATCGATGCGTGCCTTGTAAACGCCTGCGGGGCTTGACGCGCAGAGGCCGCGAAACATCACCTCACTTTGCGTGAGGGCTTCGGTGGTCTGCACCAGGTCGGTAATATCATTTACCGTGACGACGCGAGCGGGACGCGAAGCATGCTCGATGGCGTACGAAGAGATGCGGACATAGTGCTCCGATCCGTCCTTGCGGCGATGCCGCCACGGTCCTGAAGCGTGCTGCGTGCCGCCGCGCCGGATGCAGGCGAGAAGGGGTTCGGCATCCTCTTTCGGGCGGATATCGAGGATCGTCATCCCCAGAAATTCTTCGCGGGACCAGCCATAGAGATCGATGGAGGCTTGATTCACTTCGAGAAAACGCAGAGTTTCCGTGTCATAAATCCACGTTGGATTAGGACTTTTCTCGAAAAGATCCAGAGACACCTCTCACGCTACGCCAGCACGGATAAGCCATTCACCGTGAGATCAACAAGATTTGTGCGTGGTCAAAATGAATGTAACACAGCAGCGTGCGATTTTCCTTCCCGCAGATGCGGATCTCTGCTAGCTGGAAGCGATCCGTCTATTTAATCCCAAGACGGTGCTGCATCTCTTCGAGCGTGTAACCTTTCGTTTCAGGATAGACGAAAAGTACAACGAAGAATTGCAGGACCATCATCGCAGCGAAGAAAACGAAGGGCGCACCAGCCGAATATCTTGCCAGCAGCGGAAACGTGCCGGAGATGATGGCGTTCATGATCCAGTGCGAGGAACTGCCCAGGCTCTGCCCCTTGGCGCGCACACGCGTGGGAAAAACTTCGCTGATGTAGACCCAGATGACGGATCCCTGCGAAATGGCAAAGAAGAAAATATAGCCCACCAGAAGCCAGACAAGAGAAGACTGATGCTCCTGCTTGAAAAAGATAGCCGCTACACCCAGAAGGCAGATCGCCGTTCCAACAGAGCCAATCAGGAGCAGGGTTTTGCGGCCCAGTTTATCGATGACACTCATGGCAAGAAGTGTCGCAACCAGATTCATCGCCCCGACGAGCACTGCCTGCAGATCGCCGGACATGGCATTGAAGCCGCCCGCGCGAAATATATCGTTCAGGTAATAAAGGATGGCGTTGATACCGGCGAGTTGGTTGAACATGCCGATCGAGACGGCAAGAAAGATAGGCAGCCGGTATTTGTATTGAAAGAGAGGTTCCGACTTGGCGCTGCGCTCGAAATGAATGGACTCGACGATTTCGCGCAACTCCGCGTCGGAATCCGGAGAACCCATCAGCTGCAGCACCGACCGCGCCTCATCGATGCGGTTCCGTGTTACCAGCCAGCGGGAGCTGCGAGGAATGCCGTAGAGCATGATGAGAAAGAGAATAGCGGGAAGCGCCGCGACTCCAAGCTGCCAGCGCCATTGCAGCACGCCCAGGCCCAGGCGTTCGATGAAGTAGTTCGAGGCGTAGGCGAGCAGAATACCGAGAACGATATTGATCTGAAAGAGGCCGACAAGACGGCCGCGCCATTTTGCCGGCGCCAGTTCGGCGATGTAAACCGGCCCGAGCACGGAAGAGCCGCCTATGCCGAGTCCTCCGATAAAACGAAAGAGGACAAGGGAAGTCCAGTTCCAGGAAAAAGCACAGCCGAGCGAGGAAATCACATAGAGGACGGCCATGATACGCAGCGTCTCGCGGCTGCCGAGCTTTTGCCCGACCGCTCCGGCGGACATGGCGCCGATGACCGTGCCCCACAGCGCGATGGAAACGGTAAAGCCCAGTTGCCCGGGTGTCAGATGGAAAATATCAGTGAGCTGGTGGGTGGTGCCGGCGATGACGGCAGTGTCGAATCCAAAAAGTAGGCCGCCGAGAGCGCCAACGATCGTGCTCTTAAAAAGGTAGAAATTCAATCGCATCCATGCGTCCCGAAAAGAAAATTAGCGGTATTTACCGAAGAGTTGTGTCAGGCGTGTCCGCTGTTCTTTGCTCCGAAAGGGTGTAGGGAAGAATGCATGCCCCAAGCAGGCCCGAGTCGGCACCAAGTTCCGCGGCAATAATACGCGTGCCGGTATTCATGTTGCCATTGAGAACTGCGCTGCCCGGCTCGGTGAGGCGATAAACATAGCTGCGATGGCGTACTTCTTTGAACAGCGTTGGAGAAAACAGGTTCCATGCATTGGCCAGTCCACCGCCCACAACATAGAGCGGAAGATTGAGCGTGTTGACGAGATCGCCTATACCGATGCCGAGAGCACGTCCGACGTCGTCGAAGACTCGCTGCGCATCCGGTGCGCCGCTTTCCGCCAGGTCGGAGAGATCGCGGGGAGTGAAGTCAGGATTCGCAGCGGCGAGCGCGGCAATCGCAGGAGCTTTGCCCGATTGCGCGGATTCGAGAGCGATCCGTCGGACTGCGGTAGCCGAGGCGTACATCTCAAGACAGCCGTTGCTGCCGCATCCGCACGCAGGCCCGTCCGGCCATATATTCGTGTGGCCGGCCTCACCGCCCATGCCGTTCGCGCCATGCCAGATTTTTCCGTTCAGGATAATGCCGTTGCCGATGCCCGTGCCCAGGGTGAGCATGCAGAGCGAATCGATACCCAGAGTATGGCCGCTGCCGAGCAGGCATTCAGCGAGCGCGGCAACATTGGCGTCGCTTTCGACTGTGACGGGCATATCCAGGCAGGCTTCGATTTCGACGCGCAACTCGAATCCGTCCCATCCCGGAAGATTTGGAGGATTGTGCAGGCGGCCCGCAGGCAACTCGAGCGGGCCAGGCGTGCCGATGCCAATTCCAACCAGTTCGTGCTGCAGAGAATGATTGGCCAGCAGTTTGCGAATTGCCTGGCACATGTCTTCGATGACCGCGTGCCTGCCCGCAGAAAGCCGCGTGGGCAGAAGTATTGTTTCGAGCAATCCAGACGTCCGCGTATATGCTGCGACGCGCAGATTCGTCCCGCCTAAATCCACCCCAACCGAAAAAGAACTCATACGCAGCCAAGTCTCAGGTGCTGGACGCCGATATCACGCCAGGTTGAAAGCTGGATAGTCAAAACGATAGCCAGAGAAGTTTTTAACATGCGATTGGAAGGAGCGGGGGATGCAAAATCCAATCGTAACCCTTTGCAATATACACGAAAAAGATGGCAGTGGAAACGATTCCATATTGGGTGGTAGCGTTTCCTGTTCATCACTCTGGATATACGGCGCGCACCGGCAAATAGTCTCTAGCTGGCTGGAGGATTGCATCCGCAGGAATTTCTAAGCACGAGCCTGGTCTCAAGCTTGACCTGGTCCTGGCGTTTCCTGGCGAGATGATGATGCTTCTTCTTGGTGGGCAATAACTGTTCGAAAAGAATTTCAGCCGCGATGCGGCCCAGGTCTTCCACCGGCTGTTGGATCACGCTGATCGACGGCCTGAGCGTGGATGCCAGTTCGAAATCGTCAAAGCCGAGAAGGGCCACTGTCTTCGGAATCGCAACCCTCAGTTTTTGCAGCACTTCAAAGGCATAGATCGTCGTGCTGTTTTTGACCGTGAAGATCGCGTCCGGCGGTTGCGATCCGGACAGATGGCTCTCGATCGCATATTCGGCTGATTTGTAGTCCTTCACCGACATATCGATCAGGGCGGGGAGGCCCGATTCTTCAATGGCGTGACGATACCCGCGCAACCGTTCCCGGATGGTATAGAGCGTCGTCTCGCCGCCAAGGCAAAGGATGCGCTTGTAACCATGGCTGATCAGATGCTCGATCGCGGTACGCGCGCCGTTGTAGTTATCCGCTACAACACTCGGAATGCCGGTCTTGGGGATGGGACGGTCGAAGGAGACGACAGGAGTCGATATCCTGCTGAGAAATTCGGCGAGAGATTCACTCTGATAGTTCGCAGGGGCGAGGAGTAGTCCATCCGTGCGGTGACGCATCAGCACATTAAGATTTTCCATCTCGATGTGCGGATCGTTATTTGTAACTGTGACGATAAGCAGGGAATCGTTGGCGCGTGCAATCTCCTGCGCAGCCTCGGCACAGCTGGCAAAGAAAGAGTCTGCGATGCTGGGGATGACGAGGCCAATGGTCTTGGTGCGTTCACCCTTTAGAATGCGGGCTGCCTGGTTCGGCATGTAGCCCAACTGCTCGATGACCGAGCGCACTCGATTCAGGGTGCGAGGGCTGACACGATGGCCACCGTTGATAACTCTGGAGACCGTCGTCGTACCGACTCCGGCCTTGCGTGCTACATCAGCGAGCGTGGGGTGCGAACCAGTTTTGGTCATCGAATCTGAGTGCAAGTCTACGGCTTCTTCCGGTTTTGCACCAGCATTCAGGCACTCTCGGACGCTGCCAGTGCTCCCGCCTTTTCCGCGGAATCTTCTTTCCCGGAAAAGATTTTTGTTTTCCCTTCCGCGAGAGGCAGCATACGCGCGGACATCCCAGCCTTGTCTGCCGCTGCCAGCAGGCGCGGCAATGGCTCGTCCATCGGTTCTTCGGAAAGACAAAAAGTCCCATAGTGCATGGGAATCATTGTTTCTGCGCGAAGGTCGGTAAAAATCTGCAGCGCGTCTTCGGGACTGGTGTGCACGGAGCGAAAGCTGTCTGGTTTGTAAGCGCCAATCGGAAGCAATGCAATTTGCGGTGCCAGCCGCTCGCGAATCTCGTGGAAACCGTCAAAATACGCTGTGTCGCCTGAGTGATAAAGCGATTGTTCGCCGCTGCGGATGACATATCCGCCGAAACCGCGATGGGTATCCGTCACTTTGCGAGCGCCCCAGTGTTTTGCCGGAGTCAGCGTAATTTCGATGCCGTCTAGTTGAACGGACTGCCACCACGCCAGCGATGTCACTTTGCTAAAGCCAAGGCCCTCGACCAGATCGTTGACATTCCAGGGCACGATAGCAACCGGAGATCTGCCTGTAAGCCGGCGCGTATGTCGGATGATCCTGCGCAGAGATGGAAGGTTGAGGTGATCCATGTGCGCGTGCGACAACAGAACCGCGTCGATGGGCGGCAGATCTTTGATGGCCACTCCGGGACGCCGCAGACGATGTAGAACGACAAGCCAGTTTGCGAAGACGGGATCGACCAGCAGATTCAGGCCGCCGATCTGGACGAGGAAGGAAGAATGACCGATGAAAGTTACGGCGATCTCTTCATTTGTCGCTAGAACGGGCTTATGCTGTCCGCCTTGCAT
>JAATFH010000235.1 GCA_015655315.1 Terriglobales bacterium | reverse complement strand
GCGCACACCGCGCCGTCGCAACTCGTTGCATTAAACCTGTCACTTACATCCTTGCCGTTCAGAACCACCTTGAGCGTGTCGGCCTGGGCTCCAGCCGGCATTGCCAAAGTAATTGTCTTAGCGCTGGAGGAGCCGCGCAGGGCGCTTGCCATTGGCTCGTTCATCAGCATTCCATTGTGGGACAGAGCGGAGCCCTGACCCTTTCCCGGGATGCCTGTTCCTCTTGCCGTCATTCCGGATTGAGCGAACGCACTGGCATAGAGAAGGACGGTGAGCACGACATATATGAGGATTGCGCGACAAACACGGCTGGCGGCCGCATCGAATTCCGGTTGCCATGGACTGCGTGGGTTTCTCATTGCAATTTCCTTTCAGTGCCGCTACGTTCGGCTTTCAAATCTAGGCCGTGGCGATTGAAGAACCTCATCCCGGGTGAAAGAATGTCGTCACGGCACCAATTGATATGCACCGTAGCGGGCGAAGTGGAGATAAGCTATAGTCGCGATCTGAAATCGCGCTGAAAGGCATATGACTGAAAAAGTCCTTATGGCTCCGTAACATAAGGGTTTCACTGACAAAGTGAAATCTTCGACGTTGTAGATTTGGCGGTATATTTCATGGCGAGCAAACTGTGCAGAAGCTTCCAATTTCGATATCCGATGGTCGACCTGGCGGAAAAGCGAAACCCGATCAAAGTCCTCCGCCGCTGGTCTATCAGTTTGGCCCTTATGAACTGGATCTAAGTCGCTACGAACTGCGGCGTGGAGAAGTGCGCCTGCGCCTGGCGCGCGTACCGATGGATTTGCTGGTGCTTCTAGTCCAGCGACGCGATACCTTGCTCAGCCGCGAGGATATTGCCGCCCGCCTCTGGCCCAACCCCGGAATGGTCGATGCCGATCAGGGAATCAACACGGCAATCCGGCGCATCCGTGAGGTGCTCGTTGACGATCCCGCAAAGCCGCGCTTTGTCGAGACTGTCGTCGGAAAAGGCTACCGCTTCATTGCAGAGGTGAAAGAGGGCCGGTCGGACTCCACCATAGTTGCCATGCCGTCCCGTCCGAATATTGAAGACGAGCCGGAACTTTCGGAAGAGATTTCCGAAGCGCCTGAACCAGAGTCAGAGCCAGAGCCATCTGGAACAACTGACATTTTGGCCGATGAGCCCGAATCGAAGCACAAGCGCAGACATTTCGTAGTTGGGGGCGCTATCGCCCTCTTTCTCATACTTGTGATCGCATGTGCTGGCTGGCTGCTTCATAGACGGACGACGGCGAGTTATTCCGCTTCGCTCATGCAAATAACGACGAATGACAGCGAGCAGCGCGTGACTGCAGCGGCGATTTCTCCCGACGGAAGATGGATCGTCTATGCGGATATCAACGGCGTTTCTCTTCGTACTGTCAAGAGTGGAGAAACCGTCACCCTAAAGGGACCTGAGAACTTCCGCGCGGACCGCATCGCCTGGTTTCCCGACCAGACGAAGGTTCTTGTCAGCGGGCTCGATACCCAGACCGCCAGCCTGCAAATCTGGACCGTCTTCATCACCGGGAGCGCTCCACAGTTGTTCCGGAAGAATGCCCACAATGGAATACCTTCTCCTGACGGCGCCAGGATAGTGTTTACAACCGATAAAGACAGGGAGATCTGGATTGCCGGCGCGGCAGGAGAAGGGGCTCATTCGCTCATCGTGGACCGGTCTGGAATGGGCTTCACTGGTATGTTCTGGTCCAGAGATGGAAAACGAGTCTCGTACCTGCGAAGACTGACCTACCCGAGTGAAGAAGATACCTATGAGTCGACCGACGCTGTCTCCGGAAAGGTGCTTGCAACCGAGAAGAATATTACCTTCGAGTCCGCGTACCCGCTCGAAGACGGACGCGTCTTCCTTCTTCGCGATGCACCCGCTCACATGAACGATGCTTATTCCCTCTGGGTGGTCAATACTAACACTGCGAAAGGCGCTTTTGTCTCGGCTCCCAGGCAGATCGCCCCTCTCGATCCGGGTAGAGCCTTTGAGCTGACCGGTTCTGAAGATGGAAGCAAATTAAGCATCGTTATCGAGAGAGGCAGCCCGCATGTGTATGTTGGCACCCTTCACCAACCCGGCCCGACCCTGGTCGATGTACAGAGGCTGACGTATGATACGCGGACGGATTATCCGCACGCCTGGCTGCCTGACAATCAGACTGTCATCTTCGAATCCAATCGAGGGGGGTCATACCGGATCTACAAGCAACGGTTACAGGACCACACGGCCCAGGAACTTGGTACAGGAACAGGCCAGGCGGTGCTCCCCCAGGTTACGCCGGACGGGAAATGGATACTCTACGCGGTGAAGCCGCATGTTGTGCCTTCTCCGGAAGATAAGCTTTTTCGCATTCCTGTGAGCGGGGGGACTCCCGAGCAAGTTCCTATCGGTGGACCGCTCAATGAGTTCGGGTGCTCCTTGCGCGGAACCGGCTGCGTGCTGATGGAAGCCGAAGACAATAAACCACTCATTTACTATGCGCTTGATCCAGTGACGGGAAAGGGCCGTGAGCTGGCTCGTACTTCCTGGCTGCCTCACGTGATTCAGGATTGGTGTATCTCGCCTGACGGATCTGCCGTCGCACTTACATCCCATGACGCAGGAGATCCAAGAATACGGATTGTTCCCCTCAATAAAAGTTCGGGCCTCCATGAACGGGAATTGCCGGTGAGCGGGTACGGGAAGCTTTGGGGCATCAGTTGGTCGGCAGACGGAAAAGGATGGTACGTGGCTGCTGCGACGGACGTTGGAACCTTGCTTCTTTATGTCAATCAGCAGGGCGAATCTCATATCTTACGTGATACTCCATTGGGCACATGGGGCGTACCCTCCCCAGATGGAAGCAAGCTGGCCTTTGTCGATAAGGCAGTCGACAGTAATGTGTGGATGTGGCAAATGGGAACAGCACGATAGCTGAGTGTCCATGGACCTCCAGATGTTGAGGATAGAGTGAATGGTCAGACCGGCAGGAACCGAGGTGCTGGTTGAGCGCTACTTCCCTTCCCTTAGTTTCTGATCTTGTGATTGAACCATCCTGACGCGAGATTATCGCCGGAAATGTCACTCAGGCCGCACTGCCTGAAGGGGCAACGCGATGATAGGCAATCCGCCGCATCGGTTGCCTGCTAACGCTGAGATGGATCATAGAAGACGGAGGGGAACCGCTATTTGGCGCGCTTCCTGGCAGGCTTTTCCACTACGGGATTGCGCTGGGTCGAAGCACTTTCCAGAACAGGCAACTCTCCGGAAAGCATCTGGGAATAGTATTTGTCGAGCACCTGAATTCCCACGCCCAGTAAACCGGAATCTCGGCCCAGCGTAGCGAAACGTAGAGACAGCACGCTGGATGAGCCTTCGAGCGACTTGCTCTTCACGATGCGGGAGACAAGGTTCAGAAACTCGTCTCCGGCCGACCGCAGGCTCTGATCAAGAAGAACTATAGCCGGATTGAAGAGATTCACCAGATTGGCAATGGCGATTCCGAGGTTCTCAGCTACTTCGGCAACAATATTCCAGCACATCTTGTCGCCCGCCTTTGCCGCTTCAAACACCAGCCACGCAGTGATGCGCGATGGATCCTGTTGCGCCATGGCGAGAACCTGTGAAGAAACACCCTCCGACAGCGCCTGGCGGATGCGATTCTCAACTGCGCTCGCGCCAACCAGTGCCTCCAGGCAGCCTTTACTGCCGCACTTGCAGGTTGGGCCCGACTTCTCGACATTGGTGTGGCCAACCTCGCCCGCGCCACAGTTCTGCCCATAGAGCAGCCGCCCGTCTACGATCACGCCGGCTCCGATGCCAGTGCCGTAGTCCACATAGATCATGTTCGACTGCTTCTCGCCGCCGCCCAGCATCTGCTCGGCAATCGTCTTGGAGCGCGTCTTGCTCTCAACCAGAACAGGCACATGGAAGGCCTGCTCGAAATACGCACGCAGCGGCACCTGGTTCCAGAAGTCAATCGTGGAGCAGATCCTGGTAACTCCCGCTCGCGTATCGACAAGGCCAGGATCGGCAATGCCGATACCGATCAGTTGCGACCATGGAAGCTTTGAAGCTGTAACAACCCGCCTGATGATCTCCTGCAATTGTTGCAGAAGGCCTTGTTGACCATGCGCGAGATCGGTGCGCTCCGAGACGACATATGTGATTGCCGGCTCCAGGTCCAGGATGCCCGCAGTTATCAGCTCGTCGTCGAACTCTACCCCTACCAGAAACCCGAACTTCGGATTAATACGGAGCAGCACCTGCTTGCGCCCAAGTGGATTATCAGAGCGTCCGCCCTCAAGCAGTCTGCCTTCGGCAATCAACTGGCGGGTAAGCAGCGAGATCGTGCTGCGCCGCAATTTAGTGATCTTGTGGATGCCGACGCGCGAGACAGGGCCGTGATTGCGCACCAGCGATTCGATCAGCCGCTTATCTCTCTGACTTTTTCTGGGAGCGGACGTTGCCATAGACGTGTACGGTTTCCCAGGGCGGGCCAGGAGAAACACTTACCTCGATATCTTTCAATCACTACTGTTCGACAGAATGGACGAGCTTATGCGGACCAGGCATCAGGCATAAACTTTCGGCTTTACCAAAGGAGTCATTATACCCTGCATCAATCGGGCGGAAGAAGACTCGTCCAGGATGGCAGTCCGCGTTGGCTGTCGTATTCCTCAAGCATACGTTCCAGATTTGCCTGCAGCTTCCGCCAGTATTCGTACTCCGCATCCCATCTCCCCAGTGCCGCTTCCAGGCGGTAGCTGGTATATTCCTCCAGCCACGCTTCTCTGTATTGAGGCTTGAGCTCCGTGATGGCTTCCATCAGGTCGGGCAGCTTTCCGTGCTGCTGAGAAACAACAATGTTGGCGAAGTCATTGTCCAATTGGCCAGTGTTCGGCTTCGGTCCGAGCGCATTCCACGCCTGCGTGATCTCAACGCCATACTGGAATTTGAGACCGGCATAGTCGAGTAGCCGGCATTCAACGACATATGCACTCAGGCTGGATGCGTCGACGCCCGTATCGATTGCCGCCAGCAAATCTTCTTCCGCTTCTTCCGCCAGCAGCCTGCTTCGGCGTAAATCGGCTGCGTGAGCTGTGGCGCTGGCCTGCACTTTCGCCTTAAACGGGCTTCCCCACAGAGAGAGCATCGTTTCCTGTCCCAGAACAGCCTGCAAGGCAGTTTCGCTGTCCGCCATTTTTTGCAGTGCTGAAGCGATCTTCTCCGCGCCGACTGGATAGAAGATCGCGGCATAATCTGCAAAGAAGCGGCTGCGGTCCACCGGTTTTTGCTGCCAGGCTGCCGCGGCTCCATAAGCGATGCCGGGCATCGCAGGGCGCTTGAGCATCTGCACGTCATCCGACCAGATGGTATTGATGATGCCGAGCGCGGAGGCTTTTCGTCCTGCGGCGATGAAGGTGTCGATATTGTCAAAGCTCAGAGTGTAGTCCGGAGCAATCTCGCTCCATCCGTTGACTCCTGGCGCTACCATGAATGGCAGATGCTGTGCGATCACAGGTTGAAGCCAGCGCTTGTACTCAGGGTCCGGTCGCGGATCGTAGAACCATGGAACCGCGATAATTCCCGGCGGCAGCTGCGCTACGATGTCGGGATATTTCACCATGATGTCCGCCCACGCCAGGACTGTCTTGCCCTTCTGCTGGAATAGCTGGCTCACGTTACGCAACTGCTCCACGAAAACGCCGGCCGGAGATTTGCCGCCATTCCGGGCCGCCTGCTGAAGCTGCCAGGTCTCATCAAAACCTATATGCACAAAGCTGCTGGGGAACAGCTCCATATATTCGTTCGCCCAGCGACGAACCAATTCCTGCACACGGGGATTCGCCGGATTGAATTCCACTCCATGCGGAAAATCCGCAAGATCGGAATATTGTTCGCGGCGGAAAAGATCGTGCAGATGGCCGTAAAGTTCGAGACACGGCACAACATCGATGTGACGCTGGCGCGCGTAGGCAACAATGTCCCGCACATCCTTCTTGCTGATGCGCGCTCCGGGCGCAGCCGGAGGAAGACCATCGAGAGCAATCGTAAGTTCGTTATAGAAGTAGTACTGATTCATCTTCAGGCGAGCAAGTAAATCAATCTGCCGCTTGATGTCCCCCACGCGCAGCGTAGGGCCTTCGCTCATGTCGACCATCGTTCCGCGATAGGCCATGGCGGGCCAATCAGAAATTTTCGCAACAGGAAGATGCGCTTCGCCGCCGGTTTCGATCATCTGGCAGACAGTCTGCACGCCGTAATACACGCCGGCGGACGATCGGGCGCGAATTTCCGCGCCCGATGCGGTGATCGTTATCGTATAGGACTCGCGCGAATCTGAGCCAACCGTTTCGCCGGGAAGTGGAAGCGGATCATCAGCGCCGGTGCGATGGAGAAAGATGCCAGGACCAGCAGCATGGTCCGCAATGGATACACCTGCATGCGTAATCTCGCCGATGCAGTCAGAAAGTGCCTGCGCGCTGAAGCGATCCGATTCGGTCGCATCCTGCGGTAATCGAATGGTGATACTGCCGAGCGGCAACTGGCCGTCGCTATAGCGAACTTCAACGGGAGTGGGCAGAATGGGACGATGCTGAGCGTGTGCAACTGCAACGCTCAAACCGAAAAGGCTTGCCACCAGGCTACTTACGAAAAAACGATTCCTTCCGTGCAGGATGTTTTGCTCAGCGGCAGTCGAATGCTCGGGATGAATAAGATACGACGATTTATTCTTCATTGAAATCGTCTGCATAGCGGAAGGTTTCGACAAGCTTGCCGTCCTTGCGCGGCTCCAAACTCTTCAACTTGTCTGCAACGGCTTTCAGATCATTCGCATCCCAATCCGGCCGATAGCTCTTCTCCGCGGGCGAAAACTGACTCACCTGTTCGGTCAGCGACTTTATCTTCAGGTCCATCACATCATCGATATTGACACTGTAGTTCGCCTCCTGATCGGAGGGATAGAAAAAATACATCTCGGGAACCCTATAAGGCTGCAGCCCCAATTGGAGCTTTTGATTCGGGAAGTAGAGCCAGAATTCTGCGGCGCGAATCGCATCGACGGTATTGAACGCGGCCATGCGGTGATCCGTCTTGTGCCACCTTGCATACCATTGACCAGGATCGACGCTCAGCAACACATCCGGACGCACGCGGCGAATGATCTCCGTAGCCTGCTCGACAAGATGCGGCTGCGGAGCATATTCGAGCATGCCATCGTCGTAGCCCATCCATAGGATGTTTTCCTTCGGCGTGCCCAGCACGGCTTCGGATTTTTCTTCTTCCGCTTTGCGTATCTGCGCAAGACGCTCGCGGCTCATTGTGGGATCGAGCGAGCCCTTGTCATCATTGGTATAAATCGCAATGATCACCTTATTATGGTTCCGGTTGAGGATAGCAATAGTACCGCCGGCACCGAATACTTCGTCATCGGGATGGGGAGTGAAGACGAGGATAGTTTTGCCGTGCAGGTCTTCAAGCCGCGTGTGCTGGGCATAACCGCTACACACGCATAACAAGAGCGCCAGGATTCCGAAGATTCTTCTCACCAAAATATCCTTTCCGTTTGGCCGTGAACAAGCGATCTAGAATGTGTACTTCAACGCAAATTCAAGTTCGCGGTTGTTGGACGCCGTATTCGTAATGCTTGCGCCGCCTACAACGTCCACTTGATTGCCCGGCAGGCCGAAATTCGGATGATTGAAGATGTTGAAGAACTCCGAGCGAAATTCGATCTGGCCCATGTCTGCGATCTTGAAATGCTTCTGCAGGACGAAGTCGAAATTGACCAGGTCCGGCCCGCGAAGATTCCCAAGCCTTGCACTTCCGAAGGCATGCGCTGACTGTTGCCCCGGGGCCAATTGCGGAGCAACGAATACTGCCTGGTTGTACCAGCACTGCAAGTCCTGCTTACCGGAGCAGCCCAGGCTTGCCTGTGTTGTCGTGTCGTAAGAAAAGTCGCTGGGCTTTGCCATCTGGTTGAAGCGATAGCTTGCCGAGCCGGTATTGCTGAGATCGTTCGAAGCAGTCGATGTGACCGCTTGCCCGGTTTGTGCGGTTGTGATGCCCGCTACATCCCATCCACCCAGAACAGAGTTGATCAAGGCATTGACATTTGCCATGTACCTGCGTCCTCTACCAACGGGAAGCTCATACAAATAGCTGGCCGTAAAGCGATGACGAATGTCTGGAGAAACAGGCCCATATTCAAGCTCGGGATGATGCGCATCCTGGACAGCGCCTCCCACGTTGCCATCTGCATTGCCGAGATCTTTTGCAAACGTGTATGCGAAGAGCACATTGAAACCATTCTGGAAGCGGCGGTTCAGCGATGTCTGCAAAGAGTTGTAGTTCAGCGAGAACTGCGCATAGTCCAGAGGATAGATGGATGCGAGATTGGGCTGGAGATCGAAATAGGGACGACCAAAGTTCCCTGTATCATCCGAAAAATTCGTATCCAACGGTTGAAAAGGCTGATTCAGGTCATCCGCTTCATGGTTCCATAAATGATAGGCGCGTGTTCCAACATATGCGATCTGCGCGAGCCATGCTCCGGCAAATTCATGCTGCACCGACAGGTTCCACTCATAGACGCGCGGCATAATACGTTCTGCTCCAGTTGTTTTGACGGAGCCGGTTGGATGATTCAGGTCCTGCACCGGGAACGACGCGGGGAAGCCGGTGGAGATCAGTTGATCGTTAATGGGAATACTGCTCGTCGGATATGTATGTGCGAGATCGGTAAGCGCCGGAGGATTCAACCCGAGATCATCGAACGTATTGGCTTCAGCCGAATAGAAAATACCGAATGCGCTGCGAATCACGGTGTTGTGGGGTAGCGAATAGGCAAGGCCAACGCGCGGCCCCCAATCGGATTTGTCGAACTTTACACCTGCATGGGAAACCGCTCCGGGTCCAAAGGACGGGACCATCACTGCACGTACCAGATCGAAGTTCGACACCTGCCCATTGGCAGGGGAGGTGATCTCGTAGCGAAGACCGAAGTTCAGAGTAAGGTTCGGAAAGATGCGGAAGTCATCCTGCACGAACTCCGCCAGATCCCAATAGCGCGTCGGATAAATTCCGGAGAGCGTGTCCTGCTCGATCGACTCCGCCGCACCGAAGAGAATATCCGCCAATCCGCTGCCGCCGTTTGCGGTGGACAGGTCCTGCGTGTATCCGCCCGAAAACACCATGCTCCCGCGCGGAACGGCAAGCTGAAAGAAGTTCCGCTGCTGGCGGCGAAAGTCGATGCCGAACTTAAGCGTGTGCCGTCCTGAGACCTTGGTGAGAGTATCGGCAACCTGAAAGATATTTTCGAAGGCGTGTTCCGGCAGATACTCTGAATCGCCCAGCGGAGTGTAGCCGGCAATATCCAGATTGCTCGGACCGCTCGAATTGACATCGCCTCGATTTGCATTCGGGATGCCGAGTTGTTCTGAGGTGTTTTCACCGTAGTTGAATGGGACGGCATTGACGGCATAGCGGAAGTAGCCGCCGTGCAGGTCGTTCAGCAGGTTCGCGGAAAAGATGTGCGTGTAGCCAAGACCCAGATGCTGCGCGCGGCTGTTGCTGATACTGGGACAGCAATCCGTTCCGCCGAGCTTGCCCAATCCCGCGGGATCGACGCTGCGAATATCCCCGAAACCGTAGGAGGCAAATACCTGATCCGCATCCGAGAAATGATGATCGACGCGAATGTCGAATGAGTCCTGATCGTTGGTTTGCTTCTGCGTGGCGAGATAGTTATTCGAGATGCCTGGAGCATTGGCAAGCGGATAGACTGTAGCGACATTTTTCCCAACGGTGTTGATCGTCGCCGGGTCCATGACATTGAGCGCCCCGTTGTAGCTGACCTGCTTGCGCAGCGAGATGACTTGTCCATTCGGACAGGTGTAGTCCTGCGTGCTGTAAGGATCGAAGACAGCGCCGGTATCAAAGCTGGGGCCTCCTGTTCCTCCGCATGGGGAGAACGATTGGCCTGTAAGCCTGTCAGTGAAATCTCCATTGCGCTCGCCGTCGGTTGGTACGGTTGAAACAAACGGAAGCCCCTGCCGCAGCCTCGTCCCTTCATAGTCTCCGAAGATGAAGGTTCGATTCTTGATGATCGGACCGCCCAGGAACGCCCCAAACTGGTTGCGTTGGAACTGCGTGCGGCTGGCGGCAAAATAATCCAGAGCATCAAGCTGGTCGTTGCGTATGAATTCGTAGACTCCGCCGTGAATCTGATTTGTGCCTTACTTCACGACAACGTTGACGGCAGCGCCGCCACGTCCGAACTCGGCACTCATCGCACTTTCTTCAGTGCGGAACTCCTGGATAGCATCCGGAGGCGGGAGGATGATGACACCGCCGAGCCCGAATTCATTGTTGTCGACACCGTTCAGCAGAAAATTGTTGTTCGAGACTCGCAGCCCATTCACGGAAATCGCCTCGTTGGCGCGCTCGTTCTCAAAGACACCGCCCGACGCATTCGATCCTGTTTGCCCGCCGTTGGCTCCCGGCCCCAGATAGGCCAAAGCGATAAAATTTCTGCCGTTCAGAGGCAGCTCGGAGATGCGCTGCGTCGTCTCGATCGTGCCCAGCGAAGATGTCTGTGTCTGCAGTTGAGTAGCTGTCGCGTTGACTTCGACTGTCTGCGTCGACGACCCGACGCTGAGCGTGAAATCAACCTTGGCGATCTGATTCACCGACACGTCGACGCGCTCACGAACGGCGATCTTAAAGCCATCCTTTTCCGCAGTCACACGATAGGTGCCGATCTTGAGTGCATTGACCGAGAAGTCGCCCGAGCTATCGCTTATCGCAGTGACGGAGATGTTCGTATCCACGTTGAGTACCGTGATACGCGCTCCTCCTATACGCGATCCAGAGAGGTCCGAGACTGTGCCCACAATGCCTCCGCGATCTACCTGGGCATGCGCGGAAAGAAAAGCAAAAAGACAACAAGCAATCGCCGTGAAAGTTTGGAGCAGGAATTTTTGGATCAAGATGCTGGGAAAAGTAAATCGACGCGTCTGCATGGCAACCTCTGTAGAAATTGCAAAATAAGTCAAACTCGAAAATCTCTGATTCCGTGGCCATAACCTCATTCCGGATAGAACGAAGCAAACTCCAGGAAAGAGGCGTTCAGAGACGGCTGTACGGAATGCAGTCGAGTATGGAAGGGAAAGCGGACAACGTCAACTACTTTTTAACAATTCTGTACGTAAATACTGTATATAGAAATAAATTATGCCGTATTAATACCAATACTAGAATTTTCGAGAGGGGATTGGGCTTTATTCACTTACAGTTACCGCCCGGAACTCATGACGATTCTCATGGATTTTTCGGATCGCAATCGCGATATCCTCCACATCCTCTGTCTTGCCCAATAGCGCACGATGTTCAATCCACACGGCCTCGTTGCATGCCTTCTCGGCATTCGGGCAAAGCTCTTGGTAGGAACCGAAATCAACCCAGCCCGCCGAAGCAGAGATAGGCTGACCGTTGCTGTGGAACTTGTTTTCGAGGAACATCGGATTTTGATAGAGCGGCTGCGAGTAGCCACCAGAGCATGGAATGCCCTCTTGCAGAAGCGCTGCAAGGAAATTGTTGCGCTCAACACCGAAGGCTGCGGAATCGAGTCGAAAAATGTAAATGTGAAACGGGTGCACGGTAACAGATGACGGTACTGCGAGCGTGCGAATACCGGAAACCTGCGAAAGCAGAGTGTTCAAGTGGATGCCGTTCTGCATCCGTGTGGTCGTCTGCTCCCGCAGGCGGCTGAGTTGCGCAATCAGGATCGCGGCCTGGAATTCGGTCAGGCGATAGTTCCATCCCAGACGATAGTGTTCATACCAGGGACGTCCGACTTTTCTTCCCGCCCAGATGTAGGAGTTGCAGATTTCGGCATGCTCCGCATTATTCGTGAGGATGATGCCGCCCTCTCCTGCGGTCATGTTCTTGGACGCCTGAAAACTGAAGACGCCTGCGTCTCCTACGGTACCGAGATGCTTTGCGCTGCTGACGGCGCCGTGGGCGTGAGCCGCATCTTCGAGCACGAAAAGATTGTGCTTGCGAGCAATGGCCATGATCCGATCCATGTCCGCGGCAAGGCCGGCGAAATGCACGGGAATGATCGCCTTGGTACGAGTTGTAATGGCCGCTTCCAGACGGGCGGGGTCGATATTGAATGTATCGGGATCGATGTCGCAAAAAACAGGAACGGCGCCGATGAGCAGGGGTGCGCTGGCAGTGGCCAGAAATGTATACGGCGGTACGATGACTTCATCGCCCGGTCCCACGCCCGCAGCCTTCAACGCTACTTCGAGCGCAGCAGTGCCGCTGGCGCAGGCAAGGCCGAATTTGGCTCCATGATATTCGGCGAACTTCGATTCGAATTCCGCTACTTTTGAAGGGTGCAATCCGCCGGGCGAGTCGTGATATGCCTGTGTGCCGCTCCACCAACGTCCGCTGTGGAGAACGTCCAGAAGAGCCTGCTCCTCCGAAGAGTCGAAGACCGGCCAGTTGGGAAACGGTTTTTGTCGCGTGGGTATACCGCCAAAAAGGGCAAGTTTGCTCATTTTATTATCCAAAAAGACTGCATTTTCGGCACTTCCAGGAAGGCCTTATCACTCGGCTGGATTATCGGCTGCCATGTTCAAAGAAAGAAGATGGAAACGATGCTGATGGTATGGTTAAAGGCGCCCTGACGTCAATACAATTATGGTACAAAATGTTACATACTACCTAAAAATAAGCTGTGTATTGGCTGAGCAAAGGCACAAAATGCAATTTTAGCTTGACTCCACTGGTGTACTCCCATAGACATCGAATAGGCTCGCACCGAGGAGGCCCCCGGCGGAATGGCGACATCGGACAGAAAAGATACGGCAGCCCTGAGGCGTGTCCTGACTTTGTACGACCTCATCCTGTATGGAATTGTGCTGATCATGCCGATTGCCGCCGTTCCACTCTTCGGAATCGTGCAGCAGATTTCCGCAGGCCACACGGTAACGGCGATTTTGATTGCCATGGTGGCCATGACGCTCACTGCATACAGCTATGGCAGGATGGCCGCGGAGTATCCGGCGGCGGGCTCGGCATACACCTTCGTCAGCCGCGGACTGAATGTGCACCTGGGCTTTCTCGCCGGCTGGGCCATGTTGCTGGATTACCTGCTGGTGCCGGTGGTCTGCACTCTCTATGCAGCCTTGACGCTTGTACGCATCGTTCCCGGCGTTCCGTCCTGGATCTGGTGCATCCTGATCGCGCTGCTGGTAACCGTGGTCAATCTGCGAGGCGTTCGGTCTACAGCGAACGCAAACCTGATGATGATGATCGCATCGTTCGTCGTGATCCTGCCTTTTCTGGGACTGGCAATTCGCTGGCTGTTTGTTCAGCATGGATGGAGCGGAGTATTTGCCACCGATCCCTTCTACAATCCAGCGACCTTTCATTGGAAAAACATCGCTGCCGGTACAGCGCTCGCGGCCCTGACCTATGGCGGCTTCGATGGAGTCAGCACGCTCTCGGAAGAAGTCGAAAATCCGAGGCGTAATATCTTGCTGGCCACTGTCTTTGTGTGCATCTTCACCGGCATTTTTGGAGGCATACAGGTTTACCTCGCGCAGCGTGTGCATCCCGGCTTTCGTGATTTCGCCAATCCGGAAACAGCCTTCATGGATGTGACGCGCGTTGTCGGCGGTCCATGGCTCTTCCACGGCATGGCGGCAATCCTGCTCATTACCAGCCTGGGTTCCGCATTGACCGCGCAGGCTGGAGTCTCGCGCCTGCTTTATGGAATGGGGCGCGATGGGGCTCTGCCTCGGCGCTTCTTTGGCCACCTTAGTAAAAAAACAGCCGTGCCCACGTATAACATCCTGCTGGTTGGCTTGCTGGCTCTGGGCGGATGCCTGATCCTGAACTACGAGCGCGCTGCGGAGCTGATCAACTTCGGAGCGTTCCTCGCCTTCATGGGCGTGAATGCAAGCGCCATTCGCACGCTCTACCTTCGCAGATCAAGGTCGACACGGCGTCTGGCAGATCTGCTGTTTCCTTTGGCTGGCCTGCTCTTTTGCCTGACAATATGGTGGAACCTTACTCATCAGGCCAAGATCGTCGGGAGCTTGTGGTTTGTCGCCGGGATTCTTTACGACGCCGTGCTCACGAAAGGCTTTCGTAAGACGATAACGCTCAGTGCCGATGCCGCCGCCTGAGCGTGGAATGAATTCTGCATGCGTATAGGACTGAAATGAAAATCGGCTTGTTGGGACTCGGCTTCATGGGGCAGCAACATCTGGCTGGATATGCGGCATTACCGGATGTGACAGTCATGACGCGGGAGAGCCCGCAATATGCGGATATTCCTCCGGGAGATCGAGCATCGCTGCAACAGACAATGCTTAACGATCCGGAGATCGAGGCAATCGACATTTGCCTGCCGACACCCATGCACCTGCCTCTCGTAATCGCCGCGTTGGAGGCTGGCAAGCACGTCGTGTGCGAGAAGCCGATGGCTCTGTCGGAATCGGACTGCTCTGAGATGATGCGCGCCGCAGAGCACTCCGGTCGCGTGCTCATGATCGCCCATGTCCTGCGCTTCTTTCCCGCATATCGGATTCTGGCGGAGGCAGTACATTCTGCCCGTTACGGGGCGGTAGAGTTTGTGCGTTTCACGCGGGTTTCAGGAGAACCGAAGTGGGCGGACTGGCTGCTCGATGCCGAACAGAGTGGCGGCGCTGTGCTTGATCTGTTGGTGCATGACTTCGATCAGGCGAATACTCTCTTTGGCCTACCCGCCCAAGCCTGCGCGCACAACACGGAATCCGAAAATGCACTCACGTGCACGCTCGAGTACAACGACAGTGCGAACGGCAATCTTAAAGTTGAGATCGCAGGCGGCTGGTTTCGCGATGGACGTCCATTTGGAATGGGCTTTTATGCGCGCTTTGCGGAAGCTGATCTCAGCTTTGTAAATGACCATGTGTACGTGCAGAGCAAAGATTCTCAACGCCAGGAACTGCCGCTTCCCCAATGCGATCCCTATGCGGAGGAACTGCGCTACTTTCTTGATTGCTGCCGCAACAATCAGTCACCCGGCGATTGTCCGCCAGTCGCATCGGCTCGGGCGGTGCAGATGGCCCTGAAGATACAAGAGCTGGCGCGAACTGCGCCTCAAGAGTTCCGCAACATGAACTGGGAATGAGGAAAATGATCGAGAAAAACGGGACCGGCAGGCAGATTCGTATCGCAGTGGATATGGACGAAGTGCTGGCAGATACTCTGGGAAAGCAGCTGCAGATTTACAACAGGCATTACGGAACCAGCATCACCGCCGATGCACTGGAAGGGCTCGAACTGGCCGATATCGTTCCCGACGAGCACAAAGAGTGGGTGCTGCAGATGCTGCACGCGCCGGGCTTCTTTGCCGACCTTGAGCCGATGGAAGGAGCTCTGGAAACGATGGAGCGGCTGTGCCGCGACCACAAGGTTTACATCGCCAGCGCCGCCACCGAGTTCCCTTCTTCTTTCAATGACAAGATGGCATGGGTTGCGCGCCACCTGCCGAAGATTCCAACGCATCGGATCATCTTCTGTGGCGACAAGTCGATCGTAGACGTGGACTATCTGATCGACGACACGCCGGGACATTTCGATGGCCTGCGCGGCGTTGGGCTGCTCTTTGACGCGCCTCACAATCGCCGCGAATCCGGCCACTATCGAGTCCGGGGATGGAGCGAGGTCGAGCGCGCCATCGCGGAGCATGAAGCTGCAAAGTTAACGAATGAACGCCTAGCAAAACCGACTAGGTCTTGAGAAAAATCTTCTGCCTGTAAAGGAAGTAGAGAAAGAGCCACTTCGTCGCGACGACTGCAATAGCCATCACCAGCACATGATAGATGCCGGCATGACTGGCGATTCCGCCAGCGAAGATTTCAGCGACATGCCGGAAGTCGAAGAGCTCCTGCACGACATAAATCGTCAGCGGGTTGAGCCCGATCACAGTAAGCCAGAAAGCCCATTTTCGATAGCCCTTAACATCGATGACCCAGTAGAAAATGGCAAAGAGCAGCATGCACCAGCCGTTCGAGTAGAGCGTATAGGAGCTCGTCCAGAGCCGCGTGATGATTGGGAAAACGAGCCCCCAGAGAAGGCCGGCGCCGATACTCACAACTCCCCCGATCACCAGAAAGAGCGTCTTGAAGCGGTCGCTGCGCCTGGCCTGCATCAGCTCACCGCAAAGCGCGCCGAGCATCACCGTAGCCACCGAAGGAATCGTGCTGAGGTAGCCTTCGTTGTCTCCGAAGATGTAACAGCAGAACTTGCCGGGCAGAAACAGCCGGTCGATGTAGCCTTCGAG
>JAATFH010000316.1 GCA_015655315.1 Terriglobales bacterium | reverse complement strand
GGGGACGATCTTCCGGGCGCGTTCGATATGCTCACGGGTCACATTCGAGAGACCGACATGGCGGATCTTGCCCTGCTCGCGCAGCTTGGCCAGCGCGTCGACAGAAGCTTCAAAGGAGACGGCGTTATCGACGGCGTGGAGCTGGAGGATGTCGATGCGGTCAAGACGCAGGCGCTTGAGGCTGCCTTCGAGGGCTTCGGCGAGGTGCTTGGGGCTGGAGTTATGGGTCCACTGGCCGGGGCCGGGGCGCTCCCATCCGCCCTTGCTGGCGATGACAAGGCCCGAGGGGTAAGGATAGAGGGCTTCGGCGATGAGTTCTTCAGAGACTGCGGGACCGTAGGAATCGGCGGTATCGATGAAATTGACGCCGAGTTCAACGGCGCGGCGGAGGGTGGCGATAGCTTCGGCCTTGTCCTTGGGCGGGCCCCAGATACCGGGGCCGGTGATGCGCATGGCTCCGTAACCCAGACGGTTGACGGTGAGGTCCCCACCGATGGTGAAGATTCCGGCGGCTGCGGCGGAGATGGCTTGAGTCTGGCTCATGGATCGAACTCCTTTTTTTTGTTTCTTATCTGTGTAGATGTGAAAAGCGGGTTTTTCGACTCCCCGCTTCGATCGAGGCAACAAATTCTGATGAGGATTTACAGGAAATTGACGGAATCGCCTGACTTCGATTTTCCATCCTAAAATGAAAGAACCTTGGGTTCTGAAGGAGTGGACGATGGCTATCGGGAAATTGTTGCTGCTGGCAGGCGATTACGTTGAGGATTACGAGATCATGGTGCCATTCCAGGCGTTGCAGATGGTGGGACATACCGTGCACGCCGTTTGTCCGGACAAAAAGGCCGGACAGGTGGTGCGGACGGCGATCCATGATTTTGAAGGCGATCAGACCTATTCGGAGAAGCGCGGACACAACTTTGTGTTGAATGCGACCTTTGCCGAGGTGAAGGCTGAAGACTATGACGGACTGGTGATTCCAGGCGGTCGTGCGCCGGAGTATCTGCGGCTGAACCAGAAGGTGCTTCAGATTGTGCGCCACTTTGCCGATGAAAATAAGCCGATTGCCGCGATTTGTCATGCGGCGCAACTGCTGGCGGCGGCAAATGTGATCAGGGGCAGGAGATTGAGCGCGTATCCGGCGTGCGCTCCCGAGGTGGAACTGGCTGGCGGGACGTATGTCGAAGTCGAGATGACAGATGCCGTCGTGGATGGCAACCTGGTGACGGGACCGGCCTGGCCTGCGCATCCGGCGTGGCTGGGAAAATTTCTTCCCGTGCTGGAAACGTATCTTGCAGCGAAAGCACAACCGGTTGGAGCGGCCAAGTAATTTTTTCAGCCACATTAAGAGGAGCGCCGCTGAACCTCGGAGGAAGCCGATTCGATACAGCTTTGTCATCTTTTCATGGATTCACCATTGACGTGGGACGAGAGCGGCGCTACTCTTGCCCCATAAACGGCGAAGATTTGGTGCTCATGACCAATCCGATGTTCCGGTTACCGCATCCAATAAGCGTGGTGCCATCTCAGCCGTTTGATGTTCCCCAAATCCCCACAATCCACTTACATACGGTGGCTGTGTCCGCAGCCGACCTTGGAGGTAATTTCTCCGCTTGATGAAAAAAGCGCTGGAAATCACGCCGAATCTTGAGCCCCTGTTTGGGACCCGCGACGAAAATCTGAGACTCATGGAAGACTCTCTCCATGTGCGCATCGATCTGAAATCAGATGCTGTACAGGTGGAAGGCTCGCAGGAGAGCCTTGCCCGCGTGGAACGCATCTTTACCGACTACGAGCACCTGCGCCGCAACGGAATGAATCTCCAGAATGGCGAGCTACACGCCATGCTGAAGCTTGTTGTCTGCGATCCCGCAGTAACATTGCGCAGCCTTGTCGAAAGCGGCAAGCAGCGGTCGGCAGGCATCAAGCGTATGGTACAGCCGCGCTCTTTGAACCAGCGGCATTATGTCGAGGCGATTGAGCAGACGGACATGGTCTTCGGCATCGGGCCTGCAGGTACGGGAAAAACGTATCTTGCAGTCGCGATGGCGGCTGCGGCTCTGCTGGCGAAGAAGGTCAGCCGAATCGTGCTGGTGCGTCCGGCGGTGGAAGCGGGAGAACGGCTGGGCTTTCTGCCCGGCAGCCTGCAGGAGAAGGTCGATCCGTATCTGCGTCCTTTGTACGACGCGCTCTATGACCTGTTGGAACCGGAGCGCGTGGACAAGATGCTGGAGCGCAATGTGATCGAGGTCGCTCCGCTGGCGTTCATGCGTGGGCGAACGCTGAACGATGCGTTCATCATTATGGACGAGGCGCAGAATACGACCAGCGAGCAGATGAAGATGTTTCTGACGCGGTTGGGCAACAATGCCAAGGCTGTAATCACGGGCGACGTGACGCAGATCGATCTGCCGAATCCGCGCAAGTCCGGCCTGATTGAGGCGATGAACATCCTCGACGGTGTGGATGGAATTCGCTTTATTCGCTTCGAAGACGGGGATGTGGTGCGCCACCACCTCGTGCAGCGCATCATTCGTGCCTACGATAGCTTCGGCCGTGCGCAGCAGGAGCTGCCGCTCTCGCTGTCGGAGCCGGGCGAAACAAGGGCGCCGTCAAAACCGCAGTAAGCAGTAAAACGACGAGCCAATTAGGGTACCATCAACATATGAGGGCTGGCACAGCGATGTCAGCCCTTTTCCCGTATGATCCTGATCGAACCAGACGCCGCGAGTGCCTCGAGCCAGACTGAATTCAAAAAGCGCAAAGCTGCGCTGAAGATGCGGGAGTTGCGCGGCTTCTTGTCCAGAGCGAAATCGGCAGTTGGACTGCACGGCGAGGTTTCCGTGTTGCTCGCGGGCGACGAGGCAATTCGCAAGCTGAATCGCGATTTCCGCAAGAAGGACAGGGCGACGGATGTGTTGTCTTTTCCCATTGAGGAGTTTCACGGCGATGCGCCGAAGCAGGCGGGAGACCTTGCTATTTCTCTGGAGACAGCGCAGAAACAGGCCGACGAACATGGTCACGCGCTTCAGGTGGAAGTGAAGATTTTGATGCTGCATGGGTTACTGCACCTGGCTGGGTACGATCACGAAACCGACAAAGGACAAATGGCGCGCAAAGAGAGTGCTTTGCGGAAGGGATTCGATTTGCCATCGGGGTTGATTCAACGGAGTAAGAAGGGTGGAAAGACGAGCGCCGGTGAGAAAGCACGGAGCCGTAAGCAATGAACGTAGAAGCTGCCATATTCATATTTTTGCTGCTGGTCGTTCTCACTCTGGCTTCGTATGTGGACCGGCTTTATTCAGAGATGGGAAAGTTTCTTTCCCGCGAGTTCCAGGAAAACATTGACGCGTGGGAGCAGCTCGTGGAGCCGAGGCTCGGGCTCAGCCGCGAGCACCTGTCGCTTTCCGCTGCTGTGCTCTCGCAGCTTTCGCTGGCTTGTCTCACATTGATTTTCGGGATGCTGGTCTTCGATCGCGCGTCGGTTACCGACCGCCCGACTGTTGGCGAGGTTGGGCAGGCGGTGCTGGGCGTCGTGCTGGTGATTGCGCTCTTTAACCGCTTGCTCCCATTCGTGTTTTTCACGCGCACGCGTGGGCTGTGGGTGGTGCGCGTGCGCTGGCTATTGCAGGCGCTGTTCTACCTGGTGCTGCCCGTAACGATATTTCTGGGCTTCCTGCTCTCGATTGCCGCTCTGGCAGAGGCGCCGAAACAGGAAGAGGACAACACCTCGTCGGAAGCTGTAGACGCGCTGATCGAGGCGGGCGAAGAAGAAGGGATCATCGAAGAGGGCGACCGTGAACTGGTGCGGTCGGCCGTAGAGTTTGGCGACAAGGTGGTGCGCGAGGTCATGACGCCGCGTCCGGAGATGATTGCGATTTCCGGATCGGCGACGCTGGAAGAACTGCTGCAGTTGATTGATCAGCATCCGGTATCACGCGTGCCGGTGTACGCAAGCACGCTGGACCACATGACCGGTATCGCCTTTGCCCATGACCTGCTGCGGGTGAGCGATGAGGCTGCGCGCACGCGTCTGGTCTCAAGCATCCAGAGACCCGTCGCTTTTGTTCCCGAGACCAAGAAGGTCAACGAACTGCTGCGCGAGATGCAACGAGAGAAACAGCACATGCGCATCGTGATCGACGAATATGGCGGCGTGGCTGGGCTGGTTACGATCGAGGACCTGCTTGAAGAGATTGTCGGTTCGATCGCAGACGAGCATGAAGAGGATGAGATCGAATCGCCCAAGCACGAGGCCGATGGTTCCTGGCTCGTGCCGGGAAATCTGGAAATAGAGCGGCTGGAAGCGCTGTTCGGTGAACAGTGGGAGATGCCGGAAGACTATGAAGCAACGACGGTTGCAGGACTGGTGAGCGAGGTAGCGGGACGGATTCCGATGTCCGGCGAAGTGGTGGAGGAAGACGGTCTACGCTTTGAGGTGCTGGCATCGACGGATCGCCGCATCGAGCGGCTGCGCGTCTCGCGTAGACGGGAAGAACCCGCTACGACGTAATTTTTCGCGGCCAGATGGCGGCGGCAATCGAAAGCAACGTGATGAGAGCGATGATGGTCTGGGAGATGACGCAATACAGACACCAGATCTGCAGAATGCGCATCTCGATGCTGGTGAGATAGAGGGCGAAGGCTAGGCCCGCGACTGAGGCCGCGACCAGCAGGCGGTAGCGGCGGAGAAATGCCAGGATCGCGATGACGGCATAACCGGCGATGCCGATGGCGGCCACGGGAATCCCGTGAATGACCGAGTAGCGGCTGTGGTTGACAATGCCGCAATCCCAGTGCGCGTTGATGTCGCAGGGCGGCGCATCCATGGAGTAGTGAATACGGAGCGCGAGCGAAGAAGCGAAGATTCCGGCGACGGCGAGCAGGACGATTAGGTAACGCATAGGATTGATTTCAGTCTAATGGCAGAGAGCGCAAGGTAGAATTTGGAGAGAGATATATGTTACGAACTTTTCTAGCATTCGTCGGGGCCTGTGTGCTGGTCTTTGGAACCGCGTCGCAGAGCAATGCTGCAATGGACCAGAGTGCGTTGAAACCTCCTCCAGGGGCGAAGGTGGCGCTAATCGAGTTTGCCGATCTGGAATGTCCCAGTTGCGCTCACCAGAATCCTCTGCTGAGAGATGCTGTTGCGAAGTACCGCATTCCATGGGAACGGCATGATTTTCCCATTGCATACCATCGCTGGAGCTCGCAGGCAGCGGTGAATGCGCGTTGGTTCGATACCAAATCGCAGAAACTGGGCGACGAATATCGTGATGCTGTCTTCGCGAGCCAG
>JAATFH010000255.1 GCA_015655315.1 Terriglobales bacterium | reverse complement strand
TTCTGCCATCTACGACCATAGCCGCGCTTGGCAGCACTCAAGCGCAGCGGCTCTTTACCCTTTCCCTTAGACCTACATCCGTCGCAAAAGCCAAAGGCAACGAGCCGCCCGCATCCGCCCCTGCATGGGCGCTTAGCTGCGAATGGCATTAGAACCCAGCCGCAGCTTCCTTATCGAAGAACAGCTCCGCGTTGACACCATAGCGAGCGCCAGCCCGATCCATTGCTGCCGTGTCCATGAGCGCACGTACTTGAGCAAACTTAATCGGCGAGGCCTCACTCATCGCCTTCAGCTGCGCCTGGCTGGAGATCGACTGTACGAGCGACAGAATCGTATTGAAGATTGTGCCGACGCCGTTGATAGCCTGCAGCACGCTCTTCTGACTCGCTGGATTGCTGATCTGTGCAGCCTGCAATATCTGCGCATTGATGGTTTGCTGCACACTCACGACAATCTGCTGGAGTGCCTGCAGATTGCTATTCGTAGGATTGTCAATGTACGACTGAGCAGCATTGCGCACAATCGTTCCTGCGCCCTGCAGGCTTTTCTGGATGACGGCTTCAACCGCTTGAGCTGCCGGATCCGGCGTCAGTCCCTCGAGGATCGTCAGCGTCGTCTGTACTGCGCTATCCGCTGCCGGCTGCCAGTTGACGATCTGCTCTGCCACATTCAGCTTCTGTTGTTTAGTGCAACCAGTGACCATAAAGCCCGAGCTCAATGTGAGCAGGCACAAAGCCACACCACCGAGCAATCTGCTCGAAATTAATTTCATAAGATTTCTCCTGAGACGGAATTGAGAGGTGTTACTGCTTGGAATCAGCCGCATGAATCGCAGCCAGGCCGGCTCCGATTGCCGTGTAAGTAGCCTCGACATCGACGTGCTGATGCTGAGCGAGATTCAGGCCGACATGCGCCAGTGCGCCCACGATCATGAAAATTACGATCCACGTCGTGCGCGTGCCTTTGAGGTTCACATTCATAACGTCGCTCCTGGAAGCGCCTTATGCGCGTAGTAATCAAGACAATCGGCAATATACTTTTCTGGCACATGCCGATCGCGCCAGTCTCCGCTGTTATAGGCGTCCGCGATCTGCTCGACCGTCGTTGCCTTCTCGCCTTTCAGAATCCGGCGATTGATGAAAACAGCGGTGTCCATTGCCGCGCGCGAAATGTCCATCAGATCGTGCGGAGCTGCATCCGAATTGCAGTTGACGAGCATGATCTGCCACGGACCATAGCTGCAGTGCGCGCCATGCCCATACAACTCTGTCAGCTTCATCACTTGCGGAGAATGGCTGTAGATGCCCGTGCAATACGCCTCTTCATGGCGCGGCTCGCAATACAGACCGAATGATGATTCACAGCCACTCAACGCCCACAGCAAACGCGGCCCATGAATCTCAGGAGGCACCCACAGAAAACTCCCCCATCACCAGCATTCATTGGCAACTTCCTGCTCTGTAAAATTCGCCACCTTTTCAGGAATCCCCGTGAGAGACATTCGTCAACCCTTGTGCAGAACAGCCCAGATCCCAATCAGCAATGAAATGAGCGTTAGCAGCTGCGGACCCACAGCCCGAAGAAAGCCCAGCACACCGGCCTGATGATTCGCGCTGGTTTTCAGTCCATTGACCTCTTGCAGCAATAGCTTGAGCGTGTCGCGCGACGTCGCATTCGCAGCCTGCTCGAGACGTATATCTTGTACAACCTGCACGATCTCATCGACTTTCGTGACGAGGCCAGGCATGCCGTTTCCCAACACCGGCACAAGCTTCAAATCAAGTGAATGCTGGCGATCTAGCATTTCCTGCTGTTCGTTCCGAAGATCGTGGATGTCGCGTCGATTTTGAGCGTGCTTGTCATTCAGCTCTTGTCGCAACCGTTCCAGCTTTTCTTCGAGCATGGGATTTTCCAACGCTTCTCTCTCCCGGATGAACCCTGCAGGCAGTACAGTGCTTAATGCCAAGTTCGGCTTTTTGCGGAATCATGCGGAAAAACTGTCGCCCGCACCATTCGCAGATCTTTGGCTGTAAAGCTCCTTCGGCTTCGCCGCTTCCGACAAGACTGAAATCGAGCGTGACGTTGGTTATCGAGCCTTGCATGCCGTCGCTTTCGGATAAACACGGATAGCCCGATCGCCGCGCCCCGGCGCCGGAAAAGGCCAGAGCCGAACCTTTTCGGTTGCGCGCTCCAACACATCTTCCGGCGATTTGCCGCCGGCAATACGAAGTTCCCGATCGACCTCTGACAAGCCGGCCGTTTGCGATTTGCCCTCGAGACCAGCATTCAACTGGCTCTCAGCATCCGTGATGGACGTATCGGATGGCTCGGAGCGTATGCCATAATCGCCGAACGGATTCACAAGCGGCTGATAACCGACGTGGACATTCAGCTGGTCATAGATACGGCGGAACGTGCCTTCTTCGACGCGCTTTTCGCCGTCGGCAAAGGAAACATTTCGGATGACTCGCCAGCCAAGCGTAGTGTTGGTGGCGTATACGTGAAGCTGATGTGCAGTGCGAACGCGAGGTCTTGCCAAAGATCGTTACCGCTGGCAAGCAGAGACAGCTCAAGTGAACCAATTCGAGCTTGGCAATGTATCGAATGGGAATTCGAGACTGAGGAGCGCCAAACCTGAATTTACAACTACCGGCTTTCGCGGGTAAGCCTCGAAGTGAGGCGCGCTCCAAAACATCGGAGATCAGAACGTTTCAAGCAGGAATGTAATGCACGTCGATTGGGGATTGCAAGCGCAAATTATCAGATTCACTATAAGTTATGAAAACCGTTCAGTTCTCGCAGTTGCCGAACAGACTCTCTTGAAATGAACCCATCATAGGCGAGCCATCGCAGAGAAAGGATTCCTGATTATTTGCGGGAATATACTTGTATGTCTTACATGTAGCGTGTTGATTATTTTGCTCATCGGAATATAGAGCACAAAAGGTGTCAAATCTAATAAACCGGTCTTCTTTAGTCAACACTGGATTCGGGTATTCATTTGAGGTGAGTGTGGTGACTCCAGCCGCATTTGATTCATCAATGAAGTGCTCCTCTCCAGCATTCAAAGGAAAAGGCTGCAGGTCGTCACTGTTAGGCCTAAGCATCAAACCACAGCTTTTATTGGTGATATGCGGCAGTTCGTCAAAAAACGGAATTCCCGTCTTCCTCACAGGAAGAAGCTGATGCTGATGAATTGGTATTACAGTAATTGCATCACCATTCTTTATGTTCTTGAAGGATATATACGTTTCTGAAAACTGGCGTTTCATCTCCTTGCCTGCCACGAGGCACGTGAACGAGCCTCTAGGTTCAGGAACACGATTTAAGATCACGCGAGGCCGGTGCTCCAAGTTGAATTGATCATCCTTTTGATAGTGATCCCATATGGAAATTCCGGGGGTAGCTATCGCCACACAAATACCAACGATCCACCCCAATCTTTTTGCGTTGCTCGCCTGTCGCCAATGTTGTAATAGAGACCACTTCTTACCTTTTGCTGCCATATCGTAAGTACATTAGCATTTCACAACGCCAATCATGGCAATATTCCGCTGCGTAATCGCGGCACGCTCACCGCCGTCCCTTCCGGAACGAAGGAGGATGGGATCGAATTGGTTATGGTAAAGGAATCACTTTTTCGTTGACGTTGGCCTTACAATTTCCGCGAGGAGTACTACAGAATGGCCTACGACGACCTGGAAACTGATCATCATTTAACTCCTTCGGGCTGGATCGATGGCGACAGCCGATATATGGGGAAAACGGATATCAGCCGTCCCATCCCAACAGATCGAGTGTTGACACTCACCCATGTTACCTATCAGAGATCGGCATATTCACAAGAGGAGAGATCCGTAAAAGTAGCGTGGCGAGGAGATGTATCGAATGAATATTTAAGAAAATTGCGACAGAAATATCCCCCACCGTTTCCGGCAGAGGACGAATAGGGATTCATCTTATTCCAATCCTCGCATCGCTATGGCGGAGAGATTTTACCCGGTCAACCGGCCAGCTATCCGGCTTAAGCCAATGCCCCTGCGTGAAAAACTTGCGCGGGCCCCAATGGATACGCAGTAATTCGGCAACCTGCTGATACTCACGCCAAGCCTCAATCATTGCCCGCGCGGCGTCGTACGCCAGCCCAGTGTTACGCGACTTCCAAAGCAGCAGCGGACTGCGCAGCGCCTTCTTCAGCCGTGGATCGGTGAACCCGCACTCCCGCATGACGTGCTCGAGAGCATCATCAATATGCGGACCGGCGCTCACCGCCGCCCCTTCCTGCAGGGAAGGGGTAGGGGATGGGTTTGTATTGAGTATTGTGTCTTGTTCACTATATTGATGCGAACCCCCATCAGAGTGACACAAATCCCCTTCCAGAGTGACGCTAGTGTCACTCTCGCGAATCGGCACGACAACGGATTTCCTCACATTTGCGTCACTCTGAGGGACACAAACTGAGTCGTCTTTGGCCGGCTTCTTTTGCATGTTCTTGCGCAGCTCGGTCACCTCCAGGCGCAGCTTCGCTGTCAGGCTGTCCGTGAAGACGAACGAGGCCTGCCGGCGATTGTAGACGCCTCCCAGACGCTCCGCCGCATCCTTCAGGTCGAGCAGCTCGCAGCTGCTTGCCGCCGATCCTCGCCCCTTCTGCAGCCGCAGGATACCGACGTGCTCGAGCACCAGCAGATTGCGCCACACCCCCATACGGCTGAGTCCCGTCGCGTCGGCCAAGTCGCGGATACTGTAGTCCACCTTGCCCGTGTAGCAGTCCCTCGTCAGATGAACATAGACAAGTACGGCATGCGGCCCGATGATGGGCTGAAACGCGTCGTAGAGCTCGTTATCTTGCCAGCAGTGACCAGGTCTGCGCCTATCCCGCAGCTTCACTCCGGCCGTCAACTTCTCACTTTCCTGACTCACCCTGTTTGCGCCCCCGCGCAGTTACCCTAGTTATTTATGTGCCTCAATAAACGCCAGAAATACTCTACTTCGATAGAGATCTCCAACTCTGCAAGACACTCTTCACAAACAAAAAAGTCGTAGCCATCTTCTGGTTCCCCGCGTTGCTGACACCGCACTTCACCTTTCTTCATGCAGCATTGCTCAAGCATCCCGCGATTTCCCCTTCCCCTTCGCCCGTTGATCGATCAGCTGCTGTAGGAGCTCGGGCAGCTCATTGCGCACCGTGTTGATGGCATCCATGGGAGCCAGCGCGGGATCCACGTCGAAGGCGACATCGTTCGGTCGCACAACAAGCACAAGGAGCGCATTGCTACCCTTGCGAATCCACTTCGCAGCGCCGGCGAGAGAGTTCACGCTCGTCAGATCCCAACCCTGTTTCCCCATTTCAGAGTCCCAACCGCTCGCGCAAAACCGTCTTCAGCAGCTTCGCCTTCAGCGCCGTATCCAGCCCGGCAAAGAAGAGGTTGCAATCCTCATCCGAAAGCTCAAATGGGATCGTGATCGAGGGAGCAGTCTTCACCGGCGCGGCGACCGAACTGTCCTCTTCGCATACACGCCTGGCCCGGTCTTTTACCGCCGGCATTTTGATACCGGCCTGCTTGCGAAACAACCCCACGCTTACGCCGGAAACCCCGTACTTCCGCGCCACGGCCTAATGAGAGATACTTTGATCCTCGCTGCAGATCGCTTTTTTGACCTCGGCCGAAATCGGCCGCCACCCGGAGCGCTCTCTCGCCGCTGCCTTGCTCGCTTCCAATAACCTGCTCACTTCTGCCACCTCGCTCACCTCCTTTTCTTCACTGCTTGTTGCTAACTCCGCTAACCGTGCACGCGGATCGATCATCTCCGGACCCATTACCGCATGGGGAGAAATCACGACTTCTTCAGCTCCATACCTGGCGCCGTCCTCGACACGTGCATTGTGTGCCGCACCACCCCGACAGTTAGGTCCGCAGTATTCGCATACCTCCGCGTTGGCAGGCAACTTGGCCGTTGCAACGATGCCCGGATTCGCAGCCCGAGCGATCGCGCAGGGAACCTCATCCGCGCAATCGAGGCAAAGGGCCTCATCGCCAACAACAATCTGCGCCTCACAGAAATGACCTCTGCCATGACACTCCATGCATGGCGTTCCACTCGCTGGACGACTCATCGTGTGTCCCTCCCTGGTCGCATATCCTCAAAGCGATACCCTGGATCCGCTGGTACCGGATTCAAGGGATATCTCCGTTTGTTGGCGTTGCTGGCGCACTTACGGCAAATCGGCCGAGATCTCTTCATCTCTGACGGCGAGAAGAGTTGGCAGTCTTTCGGCCCGCATACGCGGCACACTATCTGCCTCACTGAGCTACTCCTACAAACCATGTGTCGAGAGCGCGTGAAGTTACAGCTTCTACCTCTTCGCGAGTGGCCGCGCGAGGCTCGGCATCGACCCAACCACGCTTGCCGCGCCAAAAAACCATCGCGTGGTCCTTGTCTTCGAGAAACGTGCGTTCGACCAGCGTGACTGTTCCATCCTCCGGACAAGACAAGTGAATTTCGTCATGACGTTGCAGATAAAATTGCCCCGGGCTGTAGACCTCGAGCGGTTGCTCAGCCAGCTGAACCTTGACGATTTCATCAACCGTGCATGCGCCTTCTCCGCACTTGATCGTCACGCAATTGAAGTCGCTGAATGTGTGATATGGTGCATCGACCGGTCGAAGATAGCGATGCTGCTTGTAGAAGCCTGCTACCACAGTCGATTTCATGTCCCACGGATGTGTATGCAAAGCTGAAACACCCGGAACGCGAAGCGACGAATCCCAGATGTGAATCCGTACCGCCGGCGACAGGTAAAGGCGCATCATCCCGAGACCTTGAACCTGCCATTTGAATTCGTGAGGCGATTTCAGAATCGCCTCAATCAGCAGATAGGTAAAACTGTCCATTGTCACTCTCCAAACAAAGAAAGATTGCTGGCCGCTGCAGCTGTTACACCTTCGAAGCCAGGTAGATCCACATCGAAAAACCCTTGCTGCCCGCGCACCGAAAACGCCGGCGTAACCAGGCGCACATTCTTCAGGTGGAAGGCATAGCGGCCGAGCCCCTGTTCCCCGTCGCTGAAGTCACCCCAGAACTCATCGCAGCCGATCTGCCCACGCAGCTCGCTCGTGCGCACGCAATCGACCAGGTCGACGACACAGACAACCGCTCCATAGCTCAGCTGCAGGCCAAATGTTGATACCGAAAGGAGCTTGCGCCGCGCGTCCGTATGCCACGGCCCGGAGTCATCCCATCGCCGCTTCGCCGCCTGGATCGCCAGAGGCCCGCGATAGTTCGTCGGCCAGTCACGCGTCTCCCACGGCTTCAATCCCAACGCGATCGCCTGCGCATGCGGCTGCCATAGAGAAAGAGTCTTCATCGCCACTCACCTTCCCGCGCAGAACGGGCAGCGAATCCCGTCCTCGCTAAAGCCTGTGCCAGTGCACAACGCGCAGGGTCGCCGATGCCTGACCTCATAGCTCGCCAGCCCCGCATAAATCAGCAATAAGACAACGGCGAGCGCCCCACAAATTCCCATAAAAACCATAATCAAGCGCCTCTCGTTAGCCTCATTCGATCCGGCGCGGGCAAGCTTTTGCCAGAACGATACGAATCGTCGAAGAACTCGCCCGTCAGATCGGCCCCAGTCGCTTCGATAAACTCGACCTCGACCTTTGCTGACTCGATCACCTGGCTCGCAATTGCTCCTACCGCCCTCGCTCGTGCGATCTCGCGTTCCAGATCTTCAGACTTCGCATCCTTGAGCACTTCCAGCGTCTCGAACAGGTGATTCCGCAGATCTGACATTTTGTTTTTCATCAAGCCTCCTAAGCTTGCGGTTGAGAGCGCCCCGGAGCTGAATCACTTCTGCCAGCTCCCTCGGCAGCCGATTCCACATCGAGTTGCGCCGCGCGAGATCGGCCCGCGAGACAAGTTCGAGATTGTCGATATCGCAGTGAGCGCGATCGCCGTCCTTGAAGCAAACCGTGTGACCCGGAGGAATCGGCCCGCGCTGCTGCGTCCATACATGGCGCTGCAGCAGCGGCCACACCTTCACGTTCCCAAAGCCGTATGCCTCACCCGGCAACGCCTCGCGCACCTTGATGCGCCGATACCCTTCATGATCGACAAGGATTGTGCCGACCGGCCTCCAGTTGCGGTTCGCCGCACCTCTGCGCTCACCCTTGCGAAACTGCGTCGCCGCCATCCTTCCAGGGGCCCAGCCAGGCCTGCGCAAACCCTTGTTGGCAGGCACATGACCCGGCAGAAACCGGCACGCGGCTCCGACGTTGTCGCCGCGGCGCAAGCGGCATGCCGCAGGACTCGCCAGGTATACTTCGCTCTTATGCAACCCCAGCTTTCCCGCAGCTCCATAGACGGCGCTCAGTGATCGCCCGAGCTGGCGTGCAACCTCGGCAGTAGGCAGGTCAGGATAGAGCCGCCGCAATTCCTCAAGCTGCTCCGTCGACCAATACTGCCGCGGCTGATCCGCGATGCGTCTGCGTGTCACTTGCTCGCCGCCTTCTTGGCAGACTTCGCCCAGCGCTCTTTCATGGCCTTCGCGATTCGCTTTTTCGCCTCAGCCGTGAGCCGGGCTTTCTTCTTCGCCTGCTTCGCCGGCGCTTTCTTGGCAGGAGATTTAGCCGTCTCCCGAACTGGCTTCACATCCTTCGGCCAGGGCACGCCTTTCGGATACAGAATGTCAGCCGCCGGCGCGATACTGCCGGCATCATGAAAGTGCTTCGCGGCGATCGCATCGGCATTTATGCCAACTGCTTTCGCCAGCGACCAGAGGACTTGACGTTCTTTCGCCACGCCGCCAGGCTGAACAAGCCAATAGCTATTCACCTGTGCATGGTTCACAAATTCCGAATAGAAAACCGTGAGCGCCTCGAGCAGAGCACCATTGCTCTTCGGAAAGGCCTCGAGCAACCTCTTTCGGATGGCTGCGCTGTCGCGCTGCGCATCGGCAACCAGCTTGACCGCCGTTGCAGCATCGAGCTTGCCGAGGACAGCCGTCCAGATCTTCTCGCGGATCGGCTTCTCAGCTTTCTCCAGGCATTCACGCCGCTTGTACTCTTCTGCCCGGCGCTTCTCCTGCTCGGCAATGCTGATGCGCTCGCCGCGCGCCTGCGGCTGCTGCACCTCATGCTTGTGCACCTTGCACTTCTGATTCACGCAGACGTTTTTGAACTGGCCCTCCTGCGTGACGCCGCGATGCGTATCGGGACAGCTACCCTTCTTCGCCTCGACCCATTGACCCTGCTTGAAGGTTGTCTTCTCGAGCGTCGAGCCTTCCTTTATCGGCAGATGCGATTGCGAGGTCGACAACTTCAGCACCGGTGCGCCGCTCTCGGCCGACTCTTTCACCGTAAGCTTGACGAAGGCCTTCTGCTTCGATTCATAACAGGCAGGATCCGTGCAGGTATCTTCTTTTGGCGTCAAATCTCCAAAGAGTACGGTGTTATTCCCGGAACGCTTCGGGCAATTCGTGCATGCGCCAGCCGCTGGAACCAGCTCTGCATCGTCGAGGGCCCATGGCGCAGCCTTTAGCGAGACTGTAATGTTAGTCGCGATCCACTCGCGCAGCTCCTTCTCCGTCGAAACGCGATACCATCCAGACTCCTGGTTGCGCATATTCGCGATCGCCGCATCGAGTTTCTTTTGCAGGCTGTCACCCTTTGCCTCCTTGCGGTGATCGACGGCATAGAAGACGGCTCGCTCCTGGTCTTCCGGTTGAAGCCGCGCAATCAACAAAGCACATTCCAACGAAAGATACCCGCGCCGCATGACATCGCGCGCTTCTGGTATCAGCGAGAGCAGCTTCAGGCGCTGAATCACATACCGCAACGTCTTCCCGACCTTCAGCGCGATCTCGCCGGCGTGTCCCTCGAGCTCATCCTTGGTCGCGCCTGCGACCTTCATCAGAACCGCATAACCTTCGGCTTCTTCCATCGGGCTCAGATCGACGCGCTGGAGGTTATCGACGATCGCGAGATCGAGCGCCTCGCGATCCGACAACTCGCGAACAATCGCCGGCACTACGTCGAGGCCGGCGCGCTTTGCTGCTTCGGTGCGGCGATGCCCGGAGACAAGCTCATATCTCTGCTCGGCTTCATCTCCTACTGGCGACCAACCAGGGCGAAGGGTCACGGGATTTGTGACGCCCATCTTCGCGATCGACACGGCCAGCTCGGCGAGCTTCACCTCATCGAAGTTCTTGCGCGGGTTAACGTGGCACGGATCGATCAGGCTGATCGGGATGGAAACTACTTCAGTAGTCGTTGCTGGGGTACTCATTGCTTTTCCTCATTTCGCTTGTATTTGTGCCTGCTTGCCCACATCTGCCTGCGTTCTCGGCACAAGAGCGCGCAAGGGTAACTTCAGCGAAGCGGCAATCTGCTCGACCATCCAGATGGAGCAACCATTGCCTGACTCACAAAGAAAGATCGTGTTGCGATGCACGCCGACCATTCTTCCCATTTCCGTCTGCGAGATCCGCGCATCCTTTCTCGCCTTCCGCACACGCCGCCCTAACTCGAGCAGGAATTTCTGACGTTCATCCATCACTGCGCCGGCGCCTGCTTTGCTGTTGCCGCCGCGGGCGCGCCGGTGACTACCACTCCAGGCGACACCTGGAAGTTGAACCACAGCTCATATGTGTCCGGCTGAATCGAATCGATCGTGTACTGCAGCTGACCGATCGGTATGTTTGCGATGGTGATGCCCTTCGTCTCGTTGAAGAGTGTGTAATTGAGCATGCAGCCATACTGCTCGAGCTCATTGCATACAGGAGGAAGCACAGCATCTCCAGCGCCCGCCCACCGCGCCAGGCTGACGGTTGGCGTCGGCACTGGCGCCGGCGCAGGATGAGCACACCCTGCAACCAGCGCCGAGACCGTGATCAGGCAGATCCGCTTCATTTAATCGTGACCGTGAAATTGATTGGCGTAGGAGGAGCAATCGTCGCCGCGAAAGTGTTCGATGGAGCCGACTCGGCACTGTTCAGAGACGCGGTGACGCGATAGCAATACACTCCGGTTGGCACACCGGCATTGTTGGTTCCGGTGTCATCGAAGTTCGTTGTCGTGATGCCAGCCTTGACGGCCGCGAATATCTGGCCCGAGGCACCGCAAGCGCCGGTCGCACGATACACGGTGAAGGTGATGCCTGAAGTGGTATCGGTCTCGGTCCAGCTTGTCGATACCGTATGACCCACAGGTGGCCCGGTCTGCGCGCGGAGAGCGACTGGGAGCGTCGGCAGCAAGAAAGCTGCTCCCAGCACAAAAAATCGCAATGTTTTCTTCATCTACTTCCTCCTGAAACGACCTCGGGAAACTCTCTCCACTCGCGTCCATCGAGCATGGCACCTGCGGCCTTCTTGCCAACGCATTGCATATAAGCATTTGTCCCGTCGGGACCCTGTACATGTTTGCAGCGTTTCTTATATCCAGCTTTGGTCTGAATCAAGGAAGGACTTCCATATTGGTTGTGCTCACGGCGATAAGGACTCCACTCACCCCATTGCTTGAAGAAGAAAGGCACGCCAGCGACATGGCACTGATCGCGAAGGCTACGAGCCCAATCCGGATGCATCGGCCGTGCGCCTGTGCCGCTCTCGCCGCCGACGATCGCCCATGTTTTCTTGCCGAGCGATAGCCACCATTGACCCGGATCGACGGACTCGAGCAGAGGCTCAAAGCTCACCATTGTCTGCCATCCCTGGCTCGCCAATTCGCAGACGTAATCCAGTCGGGAATCTGCCGCTTTCTGATTCTCAACGCTCACGCCAATCCGGACATTATGCAATTGAGCGGAAATGACTTCAGTGACCGAAGCTCTGCAGTGAGCTGGCAGGCCTTGTATCCCATCCCATGCTTCGAGCCACGCGTCGCCGCGTCGAACAAAGGTGAGGTATTTCAACATCCGTTCAGAGCGCTTCGTGAGGACTTGGAAAGTGTGCTGCGGACACAGAGCCATCAAAACGAAGATGCGGTCTATCCACTCATCCGAAACATTCTCGTGAAACAGATCGGACATGGAGTTGACGAATATGCGCCGCAGCTCTTTCCATTTCAAGGGGTCGAGCAGATGCTTCTCGACTAGCTGCACCTGGCCATTCCACTGCGGCACGCGTTCACCATCAGCGTTGATGCGTACGAGGCCTTCGTACGGCTGACTTGGACCGCTGAAGCGAAATGCGACCTTCTCCGCGTAGCAGTTGCGGCAGCCTTCGCTCACCCGGCTGCAGCCGCGGATTGGATTCCATGTCGCGTCCGTCCACTCGATGCCGGTCTTATTCGCCATCGAGATATCGCTCCATGACGACGCTCGACATTCCCGCGAGAATACTGCGCGGCCGTTCCGTGGAATTTGAGAGCGCCAGAGCAAGCTCATCTCGCTGTTCATGCAGCAGCTTCTTATTCAACAGTCCCATCACGAGCACAATGACCGCATTCCTCTTTTCCTTGCTAAGCCCGCTCAAATCGATGTAGTCATCCCGCCGCTCATCCAGCAATTTCTCTTTCAGCAGCCCCTTGACAATCAAGGTGATCGCATTCCGCTCTTCCCTGCTAAGCCCGCTCAGATCGATATCGTGTTTCGGCAACTCATCACGCTCTGCCATCTCATCTCCTTCACGTTCATCCATGCAGCGGCGCCACCCCCAGCGATGTAACCGCTGCATGCTTTCCATCGGCGTCTCGCACACCGATGAAACCTGTTAAAAGCTGCGCCGGAGAATTGCGGCATCCGGCGCCCACGCGATACCCCGCACAGTACCCGCCCTGACTTCGGGCGCGTGGCGTTCTCTCAGACCAAACGCACGTTCAGGCCATATTTGGTCTTCAGGTGTTCTTCGTAGCGCTCCTTTTCGCACTCCATGGAATCGGCGATCGCCTTTGTGTACTCTTCGCGGGTAAAGATGCCCTTTTCGATGAGCAGCGTTACAAGTCCGGCATGATCTGCCATGCTGGCATTCACTCCGACGCGAAGATGTTTAGGGCTACCATCCTGCGAGCCTTGCGCGTGTTCAGCAGCTACGCCGCTCTGCATTGCGTGCGCCGCCGCGTGATAACGATCCAGATCATTCATAAGTAAACCTCCTTTCAAAATTCGGGCGGCTGTCAGTTCACCGCCCGCTTACTTCCATGCCGGCATTTACTCCGTTGTAGGTTGGCGGCGCTACGCTTGGCCCATACTGTGCAGGATCTCTACTCCTCTGCACCCGCTGACTCGGTACAAGGTCCGGATTCCCCGTAGCTCCCCGGACTGGCACTCGCTGCCGCTCCTAGCCCACCGGCTCTCTCTGTTTGTGCGAATCTTTGAATGCCGCGCGCGAGTATTTCAGAGGGAGAGGTCCGTTAAGGCCCGTCCATGCATCTCGCATGGCACCATGCCCGCGCGCGGCAACTTATCAGGCGATAATCTTCGACGCAGGCAAATGCTTCTCGAAGTAGCGCTTGATGGAATGCATTGTTTCGATCTTCCACTTGGCATCGATCTCGAAAAGCGCAATCAGGGGAAGGCTGTCCTTCACACCCTTCATGCGCAGCAGAAACTTCGATTCCACTGGATCGGCGTCGCGGAAGGTACGCCAGGGGATGAGCGGCACGCCATCGGCCGGCAGAGGAACTGCGGTTCGTGTTACCGTTCCGGACTTGATCTGCACTTCCTGCGAGATGCCGTCGTCGGAGACCAGCACGGCATCGCCGCTGCCAACCGTGGAACCCAGCTGCTGCACCTTCACCGCGTTGTCGTTGACGTAGAAGCTGGAACGAAACTTGATAAGGAAGTCTTCCGGCTCTT
>JAATFH010000068.1 GCA_015655315.1 Terriglobales bacterium | reverse complement strand
TAGCCTCGTGACGCCGGTTGTTCGAGCGCAGGAGCAGTTGACACAGGCCACGCGGGGCATGTCATCGCCACGTATCAAAGACATTAGCGTCATAGAGTGCGCTCCCGCAGGAGCCAGGCTGACGGTGGTAAAGATCACGACAGACCAGGATGGTCTGTACGGATATGGCTGCGCGACATTTACGCAGCGGGCCGATCTGGTGAAGCCGGCCGTGGAGCGGTATCTGAAGCCATTTCTATTAGGCAAAACAACAGACCGTATCGAAGATATCTGGCAAAGCTGCTACGACAGCTCATATTGGAAGAATGGGCCCGTGCTGAATAATGCGTTGAGCGGGATTGATCAGGCATTATGGGACATCAAAGGGCGGCAGGCTGGAATGCCCGTCTACCAGTTGGCGGGAGGCAAATGCCGCGAGGCGGTGGATTGCTATGCCCACGCAGATGGACCGGAATTCGCAGATGTGGTGGAGGCGGCGAGGAAGTTCATGGCTCAGGGTTTCCGAAACGTTCGGGTACAGGTTGGGCTGCCGGGGATGGCGGGCTATGGTTCAGCGCATGGCGATGCTCCACCCCTGAAGGCACTTCATGACAAACCATTGTTCGAGCCGGCCTATCAGATGCGTCGCGCATTGAAGCTGCTGGAGATATGCAGAACGGAGCTGGGAGACGAGGTGGAACTGCTGCACGATATGCATGAACGGCTGACTCCGAACCAGGCGGTGCAGTTCTGCAAAGAGGCGGAGAAGTTCCGAATGTTCTTCCTTGAAGATCCGCTTTCGCCGGAAGACAACGAGTATTTCCACCAGATACGCTCTCAGTGCTCCACTCCAATTGCAATGGGGGAGCTCTTCAACAATCCTCATGAGTGGCAGCCGCTGATCGAGCAGAGACTGATCGATTACATACGCGTGCATGTGTCGCAGGCAGGCGGATTCACACCCGCACGAAAGATCGCGATCCTGGCCGAACAGTATGGCGTGAAGACCGCGTGGCATGGACCGGGGGATGTTTCACCGGTAGGACACATGGCAAATATCACGCTGGATATCGTGAGCTATAACTTCGGCATCCAGGAGTACACGCCTTTCAATGCGGAAACACAGGAGATCTTCAAGGGCTGCCCCGAAATGAAGGATGGCTATTTCTGGGTGAACGAAAAGCCAGGCTGGGGAATCGAGATCGACGAGAAGCTGGCGGCGAAATTTCCATTTACTGATACTGCAAACCATCTGAATGGCGGGTGGGGCGAGATCCGTAAACGGGATGGAACGGTGATTAAGCAATAGTGGGCACGAATCCATGCTAAGGAAAGTGCCTGCAGTGAGTGTCTGAGCCATTCGTCAGGCCAGGCACTCTTTCTTCCGCAGGAAACACCGCGTATGCCGATTCCATTCGCTATGTTTTACTCGAGACCCTGGCTACAAGATCACTCAATCTCGAAAGAAACAGCTTCATGATCGGCGAGGAGTTTCCCTTGCGATAGCCGACGGAGAGATCGATCTTCGGGGCGAAGCCATGAAGTGGGCGGGTTGTCACCGAGTCGGGAAGGAACGTCTTTGCATAAGCGGGTAAAAGTGCAATGCCCCGGGTCGAAGCAATGAGAGACATCACACCGCCCAGATTGTCGACCTCATGGCTCGGTCTGATGTCGATACCGCTCTCTTTCAAGTAGCGGTCGATTGCTAATCGCAGCGCGGGCGGCTTTCCCGAAACGCTGAGGGCAGTTCCAGAGACGCTGAGAAATGTTTCACCAACGATCTCCCGAATCTCGATCGCGGTCTTCGCCGCAAGGGGATGATTTTTAGGCAGGAAGACCTCGAAGGGCTCCTCTACCAGAAGGCTGAATTCCAGTTCGGGGCTGCCATCTTCTCTACGAAGAAAGGCGATGTCCATTCTCCCCTGGCAAAGCGCCGCTGCCAGCTGTGGCGAGTTCTGCGTGGAGATCACGACATGAATGTTCGGCAATTCGTCGTGCAGCAGATGCAGAGCTTCGGGGAGCCAGGTTGAATCATGGCCAATCATGACGCCCAAAGAAAACGAAGGTTTCGTCGGGTTGGCTATCTGGCGCGCAGACTGTACTGCGCTCTCGGCCTGCGAGAGCATCACGCGAGCATGGTCGAGAAATACCTGACCCGCAGGGGTAAGTTGCACCCCGCGAGCACCCCTTAAGAGGAGCGGTGCACCTACCTCATTTTCGAGGTCGCGGATCTGGCGGCTCAGAGATGGCTGAGTCGTGTGCAACTTTTCTTCCGCCGCCAGCTTCAGGCTACGCGCTTCGGCCACAGCTACAAAGTAACGAAGATGCCGGAGTTCCAACATTCACCTCTGCCTAGAAAGCATAACCCCTAAGCCTACAAAGCAATTTTACGAATGACGTTTCGCGGTTATGTTCAGTCAAAAGACCTCATCGAACGGTGGAACGTTGCGAAAGCGCATGGCGTCGGGGATTCGCTGGTTTCCCCATGTGCCAGGTTCTTCCCTCGATCGAAATCAAACTCATTCACTGAACGGAAAGGTTGGAATACATGCCTCACTCACTCAAGGAAAAAGTCGCGCTGGTCACAGGTGGATCACGTGGGATTGGTGCCGCCATCGCAAAACGCTTGGCCGCGGACGGTGCGAGCGTCGCTATCACATACACGAAGGGCGCAGATGCGGCCTCGTCGATCGTCAAGGCAATTGAGAGTACCGGCGGCAAGGCGCTTGCGATTCAGGCGGACGCTGCCGATGCCAGCGCCGTTCGAGCCGCCGTCGAAAAGACTGTCGCGGAATTCGGTCGCCTGGATGTGCTGGTGAACAATGCCGGCACGGCCATTCCGAAGACGTTTGAAGAAACGACGCTGGAAGAGATGGATCGCGTGATTGACATCAACATCCGCGGAGTATTCACCGCGACACAGGCTGCACTGAAACACATGAAGGATGGAGGCCGCATCATCACGATCGGGTCGTGCGTGGGCGAGCGCACGATGACACCCGGACTCGTTCCTTACGCAGCCACGAAGGCCGCCGTAAAGATGTTCACGCAGGGATTATCCAGAGAGGTGGGAGGCCGGGGTATTACGGTCAACAACGTCCAGCCGGGTCC
>JAATFH010000356.1 GCA_015655315.1 Terriglobales bacterium | reverse complement strand
TCGATTCCTTTCGACGGCTCCAGGCACTGTCTCCATCTGCACGACCGCGATACGTATTGCACCCTCGGACGCTCGGCTTCCTATTGGCGCCGGTGTTTCCCCAGAAACAGAACGCGAATCCAAAGCCAGCGCACCTAAACCGCACGCCGCGCCAACCTTGATAAAATTCCTTCTCGATACGCTGTTTGTGCTCATCTCTATCCTCCTGTTGGATAGATCTGGACCAATCACATGGCTTCGTTTTTTGCCTGATTCCCCGAAAGGCCAAAAGCTCCTCCGCGCTCACTCATCTAAGTTGAGGCTGCAGGCCGGATGCCGATCTTTGATGTATCTATAGGTACAAAACCAAGCCGAAACGCCGGTGAACTTGGTTGGAGACGGTAATCGTCGTGAGCAGGATCGACAAAAAGCGGATCGCCAATTATAGATTCCCTGTCAAATCCTTCTTGCTGCCACTCTGCAAAGGAGAGTGTTTTCACAACGTCCCGAACTTTCCCCGACTCGGTTTGACTCACGTCCGTGATCAGATATGACCCATTGTCATATCTGAAAAACAGATTCTGGTTGGATTCCGATATGACATCTGCAGAAACACCCCTACTCTGGCTGTCATCGCCTCGCGGTCGAAGATCGATGAGGGTTGTCGGCCTTGTGTATCGGCCTTGTTTGTAATAGACGATGTTGTTACAGAACCGATTTCCAAAGAGGAATGTGCTGTTCAGGTTTCCGTAGTATCCAATCTGTCCGGTAAAGCCGGTGTATTCTGTCTTTCCGGAAGCAGGGAGAGTTAGAACCGCAGACGTATCTGTTGCATCGATAAAGATATTGTTCTCGATGAAGTTGTGCTGCCCGCCATGGACATAGATACCGTATCCAGAAGGGCGCACAATAATGTTTCCTTGGATAAAGCAATTGCTCGTGTTGGCGTCCAGATAAATTCCGTTGGCTGCCCCATCCGGAGTGAGAATGTTTCCTTGCGGATCGGTATGGCATCCAGTGACATCCGTGACCAGATTGAAACGAATTACATGCCCCGCCCGCTCCTCTGTATCTGCATGCTCCATCCACATATTGATGGCGGCTGTGTCCCAAATCTCTAAACAGACGAAGTGAATCTCGTTATATTCGATCAGGTTGCGTCCAAAGCCATTCGAACCGAGATTGATCGCGTGATGGGGCAGGTACTCGATCTTATTGTGGCCAATCAGATTGCTATCGCTGACACCTACGAACACGCCGGCAATGTACTTATTGATTAAGCCACAATGATGGATATAGTTGTCCGTAACCTCATTAAAGACCGGCATCTGCTGCCGCCCTTTTGGCATGGTTTCAGATACCGAGCCGACGGGAATGTGGTTTCCCAGCAGGCAAATTCCATTTGCGCCCGCATGGCTGATTTCATTTCTCCGAATCACGTTACGGGAGTTATACCGTTCGAGATAAATCCCATTCCCGCCGACATAGTAGAAATGATTGTTTTCAATCGCACAGTACTGGGTATCTCGCATGTGGACTGCTTCACCACAGTACTTTAGCCCCTGGTTGGGCGCCATGGGATCGGCGCCATCCACGCCCAGACGTTGCATATCATCGCCACTTGCTGTTTGAGTAAAGGTAAAACCGGACAAGCTCAACCATGAGGCGCCAGAGATATCAATTAGCGTCGAGAGCACCGGTGCCACCACCTCATCGGTCCGTTTGAGCGGACCGTTCGGCGGCCAGAAGTACAAAACACCGTCCTCAGGATCGAAGCACCATTCGCCAGGTTCTGTCAGTTCTTCCAGCAGGTTCTCCACTCGAAAGCGGTCTCCGGCACCATCGAAGTTGTCGAAAGGCTGAAAGATGGGGGCAAAATCGACATTTCGGTAACCCTGATCCGACGTAATGGTGTGGTTCTTCTCGTCGATGGACCGAATCGGCATATATGCATTGGCCCATCCTTTTTGCGGGAAGATAACAACCTCACCGATCTGTGGCTTGGCCCAGCTGCGGGGGAAGGACCCCGGCTTGTAAATCACCGATGTTGCCGTTATCCCTCGTACTCCCTTAGTGGCAAAGAGCCAACCATCATAGAGCGATTTATCCGAGTTGAATTTCGGATAACGCGATCGCATCTGCAGCTCGCCATTGAGAAAGAACTGGCGGAACTTCCACACTCCACCCTTGCCCCCTGGGACAGCCGCCTTGAGAATCTTCCCTTTATATGGTTCCCAGCCCGTAATCTTTCGTCCCCCACTGAGAACGACTTTTTCGCCGGCAGCCCCTTTGTACCGCACAGGAAATTCGCGCGAACCGCCGTCTTTCTCTTCGAACAATAGCGTGTCGTCGAGGTAGTACGTACCGCCTCGGACTACGACTGTGATGGACTCCGCCGGAGCAGATTTTCCCATCAATTCCCTTACCGCATCCCGAGCGCGCAAAAGCGTGGCAAATGGGCCGTCGGTCTTTCCGGCATTGGGCTCAGCCAATTTGCCTGACCAACCATCATTGCCGTTAACAGCTACATAGAATGTGGCCACTTTCGTGGCACCCTTCGCGTCTTCTGGTGCCGCCCACAAATCCGGCACGGAACCGATTCCCAATGCTCCAGCAGCAACCGATGAGGTTTTTATAAAATCTCTGCGCGTTAGATTCGCCAACCTTTGCTCCTCCAACTTTCATGATGGATTGCTCCGGCGTATCTGCACCTGACTCGGTGAATGTCTCATACGATGGCGCCAGAAAGGTAGTCTTCGCCCCTGACCCGCCTGTTTGCGCGCACATCAGTCTTCAATATTTTTTCTGCAAGCGCTTGTAGTGTGTGCTTCTTGTCTACCATTTGTCAAGACTCTTTTCGGAAAACGGTATATCCAGTTTAGGAAACAGGACATCCTTCATGATCGCGATTTCAGGGATCAGCGAAAGATGCTCTTACAGCCAAATTAGAGCCACACTGCCGCTAACGGCCGGCCAGCCCTCCAACAACGATGTGCGACCGGCGGTAAATCACTGGGATCGATCTAAGCATACAAACGCTTGCAGTAAGCTGTCCTGCGATGCCCTTAGCCAAGCCGCAGATGAACGACTTCCGCAATATGGAGTGACGGGAGCGTTGCGATCGCATATCCTCCCTCAACCTTGTACGTTATGGAACGATCTGTGCGCATCAAGTGCATTCCCGTCACATGACGGCCTTCGGGGATCCGGATAGCTACCTCAACATTCGAGACCGGAATAAACTCCTGCCGCATTAATCCAGCAGCGGCGTCTTTGAATCCGACATTTGCGAGCAACCACAACGCCAGGTCGCCACTCGTCGACTGCCTCAAAACTCCATATACCCCTCGCGGCGCTTCGAGTTTGAAGGGCTGCAAGGCATTGCCCCCTAGATATTCGACAATCGAGCGCAACAACCATCCAGTCGATGTGACCCGGTCGTAGAGGTAGTTGGCCTCTGGGCTTCCGCTGATGTAGATCGTCCGTCCCCGGCCATAAGTATTGGCGATGATGGCTGGACCGCGCACTTCATTTGTGCCCAGATTCCATGTCTCCGCGATAACCTTAGCTCCACCCACCGCCTCAACAGGCACAAGTGTGCCGTCTCCCTCGATGACTGCCCCCACTCCATACGTACCGAGTGAGCCATGCGATTCTTTCACGCGGTAGTAGCATTCCGGCTGGCTTTCGAGCGGGACTCCGTTCATCTTCACACCCAATACTTCACGCAGGGCCCCGCCATCATGCCTTTGACGGCCTTTTGCATCATAGAGACCGGTATCGTAGGTCGCCAGTAACCCGCCACCTCGCTCAACCCAGGCCGTCAGCCGCTTTGCCTGCTCGTCTGATATCCCCGAAGCTCCGCATAGCGCTATCACCTTTTGGCCTTTAAGCCACTCCTCGCTCAACTCCGTACTGGGGTTGATGTCGAAGCTGATCCGCTGGTCGAGCATGGCCAAGCTCATGGCTTCGCTCATCAACGGCCAGTTCCAGGTCTTGCCTTTCTCGCGCCAGCGCTGCAACGACTCCCAGGTGGGAACGATCGTCATATATGGCACCGGAATGCTGTCTTTGAGCACAGGTTCGGCACGCACCATGAAGTCAAATACTTCCCTGGCCGGCGCTACACTCCCACTGCCCACTTTGAAATACAACCGGTTCGCGGTCGCATAGAGCGGGACATTGCCGCATGCCAGGTCGGCAAATCCCTCCATCTTGATTTCGTCGCTGTCTTCGAGACTGGTGTTGTGTGAAACCTGTGGATGCTCGTGAGGCGGCTCACCAAACCAAGTGACCGCGTAACTGCCCAGGTACATCTGGGCTAATTTCTTGTATGGGCGCGCCATCGACGCACCCATCATTCCAGTCGCCAGCCGATCATGGATTTCCCGGCTCGCCTCAACCATAAATCCATCGGGAATGCGATATTGCATTCGAAGAGAAGTCCCACTCCAGGTATTCGCATTGTGGCAAAGCATGAATTTGTCCTTGGCATGAGCGATCTTGCGAAAATCCAACAAATCTTCCAGCGCCAATTGGTCCGCCCAGGCATACCAAGCGGTCAGCGCCTCCATATCCACGTCGTTTGGAAAATTACCGCCCCAATCGAATGGCAGCCCGTTTAACTTCGCGAGGCTGGCGAGGCGATCGAGATCCATCCCGCTGAACTTCTTAAATGCAATCCGGCAAGAATCGCAAAAGCAGACCCCCGTGTACCCAAAGGCGCTGGGTGCATCGAAATACACTCCGTCGACATCGTGCTCGCAGATTTCTTTCACAACCTGACGAAGCGCTTGGCGGTATGCATCGCCCGTCTTGCAGAATTTTTGCAACGGGGTACTCCACCCCATGTGGGTGTAGGTGCCGTACGATTTGCCTTCAGGATCGCGGAGCACCCAATCCTTGTACTTCGGGTGCTTTTCAATGTAGTCACGAGTGAGCATCGCCGGCGCACCGTAACCGATATAGCAGTACTGATGTATGCCGGTGCGCCTGCATTCTTTCGCAACTTCATCGATCAAATCTCTCCCGCCTAATTCCTCGTGCACGGGAAAACTCGTGCTCGGGTAGTAGGCCCAATAGCCGATTGGCTGAAACCGCAATACGTTACCGTTCAGTTGCTGCACTGTCTCCAACAACCGCCGCGCATCGAAATCTTTCATGTGGGGATAGACCGGGGGTGAGTAGCCGTCGAAATAGACGCTGCGAGAATAGCGTAACCAGTCCGGAACACGATAGTCGTCGGGAGGAACATCACCCAGCCAGAGCGTATCTGCCAAAGTCGTCTCTTGTGCCTCGGCTTCCTGCCCAGCGAGTCGAAGACCTGCCCATATGCCCATCCCGGCTATTGCGCCTGTCTGCAAAAACTGCCTCCGCTGCATTCTCTTGGTCGACCTTCCTGAGATTTCCCTTGATTGCTGCAACATCAATTGCAAGCGCTTGTAGTTTGAGGCTCGCTTGCCCGTTTGTCAAGGTTCTCCTTTCTCCTTCCTGCGGATTGATAAATGCCTATTCAGTGAAAAGAAGAGCATCGGATGCGCAGAGCAGCTAACCCCAAGTCATCGACACGGCGAAGCCCTTGTCTGAGAAACTGCGGACTTAGCCGCTCTATTTCACCTGAGGTAAGTTTCCGTGCCAGATTTCGCCCGTTGACAGCCATTCCCGGAGCGATGGTAAAGTAAGTATGTATGTGTCAATGTAACAATCGTTTGCGAAAATGACCACTACACTGAAAGATATTTCGAAAGAAGCCGGCGTTGATGTCGCCACAGTGTCACGTGCTCTGAATGGAAGCTATGGAGTGCACAAGGCAACGCGTGAGCGCGTTCTTGCGGTTGCCAAGCGACTTAACTACAGAGCCAACCTGACAGCAAGGGAGCTTGCCGTAGGCAAGTCCCACACCCTGGGTTTGCTGGTTCCAGATATCGGGAACCCCTTCGTGACCGAGGTTGTCCGCGGAGCGGAGGACGCAGCTTATGCGGCCGGATATCACATTCTGCTCTGCAATAGTTATCTGGACTCAGCGCGCGAAGTTCAATACATGCGCTCGCTCTTGGACAAGAGGGTAGAAGGAATCCTGATGCACTCTGTCCAGACACTGAGCAACACGGAGGTCGAGGAGCTGAGCAATTCTGAAATCCCTGTCGTCTTGCTATGCCGGTCACCTAGCGCCTCCAATTTTTCAGGCGTCTGTGTGAATCACTTCGAAGGCGGAGTCTTAGCAGGCGAACACCTCATGGAATTGGGACACCGGAAAGTCGCTTTTTTGAGCGGACCACGCGATCACGGCAACTTCATCGAGCAGGGCAAAGGATTTATCAAAGCAGTCACATCCGTAAAGGATAGCGCACCCCCTGTCGTGCTGAACGGCCCACCAAGCTTCGATGGAGGCTACCAGCTGGCGAAAAAACTGCTGGAACAGAATCACGGCGTTACCGCCATCTTTGCCGCAAATGACGTTTCCGCATTCGGCATTGGCCGCGCCATCTTCGAGGCCGGACTAAGCATCCCCGACGATATATCGTTGATTGGTTTTAACAATGTCGAATTAGCCAACGTAGTGCGTCCTCCGCTTACCACGATCCATCAACCTAAATATGAAATGGGCCAGGCGGCCGTAGAGATTCTGCTTGGTCTTGCGAAAAGCGGCCGTCTTGGGGTTCCGGAACAGCGTGAGTTCGGAGTGCGCCTAGTAAAGCGAAGCTCCACCAGTGCTCCGCCTAAAAAATCCCGTTAATAGCTAAAAGCAAAAGCCGAGCAACTCCTCTTGCTCGGCTTTTGCTTGGGCACTTCGCTTTCCTTCTGGAATTAACTCCGTGAGCATGTTTCGCGTTGACTCAGCAGACCTGCGTACAGCTCCCAGCGTCATATCTATGCCTGCTCGATCTTCAGGCTCCACGCGTATTCGCACGGCCGATTACTCGCTTGTGCCAGATTCTCGGGAAACGTGATGGTTGTGCCTTGCGCTGAGTCATACTTCCAGGGCAACGGGGTCTTCAGGCCGAGCATTGTCACCTGCGTGCCGGCCTTGGCCCGGATCGAACTAAGAGTTACCTGTGTTCCCGGCCACTTCGTAAGCATTGCGTAGACAAATCGCCGGTCTTTCGATTGCGTAAATCGAACTGTGTCTCCCTCGGAGTAGCCCAAGCCTTCCCGCGCGCGAGTCGCATAGATGGCTTCTCCATTTACTTGGAGCCAGGTTCCAGTCGCTCGCATTTGACGGATAGCCTCAGTGTGAAACTCGCCGTATGCACTGGGACCGACACCTATCATGAATCCGCCGCCCTTCGCGACTGTATCGACCAAGCTGTCAACGATCCACTGTGTACCCTTGTATTTCGCGGCATCCGGTTCATAGGAGAAATCGGTGCCCAAGGGATAGATCCAGAACCAGGGCCTGTCAGAAGTCTCCTTCGAGCCGGGCACGAAACG
>JAATFH010000282.1 GCA_015655315.1 Terriglobales bacterium | reverse complement strand
TTTATGGACGGACGAAGCTGGCCGGCGAGCAGGCGATTCAGGAAGCCGGCGGTAGGTACTTTATCTTCCGCACCAGCTGGCTCTATGCGACCCAAGGCCATAACTTTCTGCGGACCATGCTGCGTTTAGGCAGCGAACGCGATGAGTTGAAGATTGTCGATGACCAATTCGGCGCGCCAACTTCGGCTTCAGCCATCGCGGATGCGACTCGCGCTGCCGTGGACAAAGCAGCTGCGAATGCCCCCGCCTACGGCGTGTATCACATGACTTGCGGCGGCGAGACGACCTGGTGCCGTTTTGCGCAGGAGATTTTTTCGCTGCAGCCATCTGGCGAAAGATTGCCGCGAGTCATCCCTATTTCTTCAAGCGAATATTCGACTCCGGCTGCCCGGCCTGCCAACTCCGTTCTCTCCAATGAGAAATTGCAGGCCCAGCTTGGAATCGTAATGCCGGACTGGCGTTCCGCGCTCGTTGAAACGATGAGAGTCTTGCAGTCGGGTAGCTGATCTTCACGGCTCTCAGCGGATTCTTCCTTGCCTCTATTCCGCATCCTTCACACAACGTAAGCCCCAAAGCTCCGGAGTGCTCATGACTCGGGGCCATCACCCAATTAGCTGTCATGTTGATTGTTTCGGTGAACTCGGGGAAAGACCAGACCCAACTCTGAGGCTGGGAATAGCCATCTCCGCGCAGAATTCCGGACCACGCATCGTTTCCTCGCGATCAGGAACCGGTATTTTGCTCGCGTCCCAATTGGTCCCCGGATAGGTGGTAGCCCTTCGAACTCTACTCAAGTATTCAGCGGACGAGCCCATGTGAAAGATCAGGGATGAGCAATATTGAGCAGATTCAAATTTGTCGCTGGGGTTAACTGGATTCGCGACATGAGAACAGAGTGGGCCTTGCTTCGCCTTTTTTTTCAGCTTACGGACAAAAACCTGCAAGAGGATTGGGGCGCATCCCCAGCCTCCACAGAACGTCGACCATCCACCCTTGCACCCGCCAAGGACCTCTCGCCATCGCAGCATGTGAAACCGGTAACAGACCTGAGATGCGATGATCTTCGTCCGCGCTGACGACTGGGGCTCACCCTGTGCTAATTCCCACCACCGATCCATTTTGGGATCGCAAAGACAATCGAGGAGCCGTGCGTATGGCCGTTCATCTAGTTAACCCTAGCGACAATTCCTTTGGAACGGCGGTGATTACGCCGCGATGGCTGTTTGTACTGGCTGCGGCTACGCCGCAATCGATGGGCAACCCGATTCTGGTAGATGAATCGTTGGAGCAGCTCGACGCCGAGACGATCCAGGCCGGTGATGTAGTTGGGATCAGCGTGCATACGGGCAATGCGTTGCGAGGATATGAGGTGGGGAGGATCGCAAGCGAGCGGGGCGCCGTCGTAGTCTATGGGGGCATTCACGCAACCCTGTTTCCTGAGGAGCCGTTCGAGCGGGGCGCGGCGAATGCTGTGGTGAAGGGTGATGGAGATGTCGCTTGGGGACAGGTGCTGCTCGATCTCCAGGCAGGAAGCGCGAAGCGCATCTATGACGGCGGCAAGATCGAGGGGGAGCAGTTCCTGGCGGCGCGCTGGGACCTGATGCAGCCGGATAAGTATATGTGGGCGTCGGTGCAAACAATTCGCGGATGTCCAAAGCACTGCTCGTTCTGTTCAGTGTGGCGGACCGATGGACAAAAGCCACGGCAGAGGACCTTTGAGAAAGTAATCGACGAGATCATCGATCTTAGGCGGATGGGTTTCCGTTTCATCGCTCTGGCGGACGACAATTTCTATCCGGTGACTTTGACGGACCTGCGCTTGGCGCGGGAGCAGAACAACTTGGAGAAGTTGGAGTCGCTGACTGAGACCCGGACAGAGCGATTCTTGCTGATGGCGGAGTTGGCGAAGCTGCCGAAGGACATGGTGTTCTTCACGCAGATCACGATGGAAGCGGCCGAGGACACGGAGTATCTCGATGCTATGCGGCGCGCGAATATCAAAGGCGCACTGGTGGGAGTGGAAGCGGTGACGCCCGAGGGGTTGAAGTCTATCTATAAGGACTTCAACTACTCAGGTGATCGCCTGGTCGAGCAATTGCAGGCCTTCCGCAATCATGGAGTCCATGTGCTGGGATCGTTTATCTTCGGCCTGCCGACGGACAAACCGAGCACGTTTGATGCGACGGTGGAGTTGGCGTTGAAGGCAGGAGTGACATTCGCGCAGTTTGTGATGATGACGCCGTTTCCCGGAACAGTAGACTTTGGCCGGTGGGAGAAGGAGCAGGCGAAGAACCCGATGATGGTGGAGGGCACACCGATCACGCGCTACTGGCTTATTCCTACGGCCATCCGTCCGAAAATGTTTACGCCGCATCCGTTGATGAGCTCAGATCAGATACGGGATCGTACTCAGGGCGTCTGGGACAAGTTCTACGAAATGGGCGCGATCTGGAAGCGGTCCGCCTGCACGCCGACACTGCGGGCCCGCGTGGCGTTCGTGCTGCTTTCCAAGCTGTATCGGCAAATGTACGCTGGAACGGGAATCTCGACGGACAGTGCCCGCCGGAAAAAGGCGAAGGCCTCGGCGCGTTGGATTGCCCGGCAGACGCGCAAGATATTCCGAGCGAAGCCGATGCCGGAGCTGATGTCTCCAGTTTGGGGACCTCGGGTGAAGAGTCGGCCCCAGTTGACGCAGCTCACGATGCACACTGCCGATAGCGGCGGCGATCTCATAATGAGCTCTGGATATACTGAAAATCCGCAAGTCATGCGCTAGCTTGAACACCCAACTGAGCATTTGCTCACCTCGCGGATGCAGATTGGGGAACACTGCTCCTCTGCCAACAACCTCCAACCGATTCCTGTCGGGTGCAGCCTCGCCAAATTCGATCAGACGGCGAGTGTCGAGTTTCACTCAAGCCGACTGGAATTCCAGGAAAGATCGATTAGCAGGCGATTGAGAATCTCCTTTGCACAGGTTCCCGCAAGTTCGACATCAGTCTTACCTCTGCCAGGTGTGCCCGCTCCTTTTTGCGAATGCGGCTGCGCTGCGCGCCGAGCGCGGAGCGAATGGAAAGTTCCGCGCGGCGGCTCATGCCGCGCACCAGCAGCAGGTTGGGGATATTGGCTCTGGCGACGAGAAGGACGAGGGCGGCGATCCACTGCAGCAGCTTCAGAGTCTGCACCCGGCCCTTTGAAAACTGGCTACAAAAACGTGAAGTCCTACTTTACTCCAGCTTCTACAAAGTTGGGATCGATGGCGTTCGTGACAGCTTTGTCAAAATCCGCGACGGTGCATGCATATTCAGGGCCGGGTCTGCTGCAGCCGGGAACGAAGATGGGAGCGACGGAGGGCTGTTCCGCTCCAGTCAGGGGACGTAGATAACGCATTTGATCAAGCGTCTGGCTGACAAAGAAAACCTGCACGGTATCGGCTCCCGTGCTCTTGTTATGATGCACCTCGAAGACGAAGCCTCCGCCAGGAGGCGTTGCGTTGAAGGTCTGATCCTGCAAGATCCAATCGAGACGGAGAAGGCCGCCGAGCCAGGAGAGATTGCCATCGTGCGCGTCGAGCAGAATGACATGATCCTGCGGTGTGCCTACTTCGCCTGCAACGGCTTTTCCCGATGCAGAGGCGAGTATGGTGGCGCGGATGCGTGCGGCAAGATCGGAGGCTACGACTTGTGTTGAATAGGGCGTACGCAG
>JAATFH010000070.1 GCA_015655315.1 Terriglobales bacterium | reverse complement strand
CGACGCCCAGCGCTACCAGGTTGCACAGCTTTCCAATCAGGCATCGCGTGTCCAGCAGATTCTCGACGTGCTTACATCGCACAGCGCAAAACGTGTCACGCTGGCCGAAACCAAGTTGTCTGCGCGGCCTACCGCACATGTGATCTATGAAAAGAGAACAGGTGTGCTCATTTTTGTGGCAAGCGATCTCCATCCCGTGCGAGCGAACAAGACCTATGAGCTGTGGCTCATTCCGGCGAATGGACAGGCACCCATTCCTGCAGGACTCTTCCGTCCGGATGTCAATGGAAGCGCCAGCATTGTAATGCCCCCGCTACCAACGAACATCGAGGCGAAAGCCTTCGGCGTAACCGTTGAAGACACGCAGGGAGCCACCACGCCGACGATGCCCATTGTCATGTCCGGTCAATAACCGCTCTGACATCGTCGTCGCCATCGTGACACCGTCGTACATGGCTGACCCTTTGATCCTGAAGTTGTCGTCCGGGGAAACTGGCACGCAGCACCGGCGATCCGCAACAGACGCCAGTGCCGTCGAGAGAGAACTACCCGCCTTCGCATCTGAAGGAGGGCTGTATTCACCTGGTCGTCTCAGCCGTCTGCGACGGCGGTGCAAACGCATCAGCCAGCGACATGATCTTCAGGTTCGATTTCAGCTGATCGAGCGTCGCTGGACTGGTGATAGTGATCTCCACCGGTTCCCCCGGCAGCAGGTCAACATAGTTATCGGAGAACTTCGCATCCAGTTCACCGAACGACACATAGACGCTGCGTGCCAGAGACGGCGAGGAGAGCCGCAGTGTATAGGCATTGCCCTGCTGCGTCAGATCGGTCGCAATGTTCGGCTCCGGCAGATGCACAAGCTTCGTCGGAGTGAAGTAAACTATGTTGCTCGAAACCGATCTGCCCTCTATCTGCAAGTCAGCCACGCCAAAGATCGCAGCCGAATCTGTACCGTTGGCGTTTACAAATTCCGAGAGCGGAATCTGCAGATAGCTCTTGCTTGAGCCTGCGGGAATAGCAAGATCCTGTTGTTCCTGGCGCAGCATTTTGCCCTGCAAGTCCATGATGCGCAGGCGCAAGTGCGCATTTACCGATGCTGTTTTATCCGAGATGACATACACAGAAAGCTTCCCATCTTCCAGATGCGGAGAAACCAGCAGCGGCGCATAGAAACGTTTTGCATAGTATTGCAGCGCCTTCCAGCGTCCGTAGTAATCGAGACTCGCCCATGAAGCCACTGGCCAGCAATCGTTCAACTGCCAGTAAATGCCGCCCATGTTGCGAGGACGGATGCGCCGCAGATGTTCCGCGCCGATCTTGATGCCTTCCGCCTGCAGTACCTGGCTCGCATACAGGAAAGAAGCGAAGTCCTTCGGTTCGCCATAATAGCGCAGCATGTAATCGTGGATGATCGAGTTGCCTTCGTTGTTTTTCTGGTGCGCGACCATCACCGGCGTGAAGATACTGGTGCGGTCTTCCGGCTTCGTGAAGGCCTCGATCGTACGCATTTCAGGAAACGACTGGAAACCATACTCGGTCATGAAGCGCGGAAATTGCGTCTCGTATTCGTCAAAGTTCACGCGGCCATGCCAGACGTTCCACTCATGCATATCGCCCGATTGATACTCCGGCGTCTGCTCTTCGTAATCGGAACTGGGCGAGCTGGGCCAGTATGGGGTTTCCGGATTCAGCTCGGCAACACTGCGCGCGATGATGCCGCTGAAGACTGTCAGGTAGTCCTCCCACAGGCGTATGCGCACATCCGCCGGTGCCTGATCGTGTTTGCCCCAGTGATAGGCCAGCTCCGTTTCGTTGTTTCCCGACCAGATCACGATGCTGGGGTGATTGCGGAGCCGCTCAATCTGATAGCGAACTTCTTTCTCGACCTGCTGCTTGAAGTCATACGTGCCCGGCTGCCAGTCGTTGCCGAACATGAAGTCCTGCCAGACCATAATGCCGAGTTCATCACAGATGTCGTAGAACTCCTGTGTCTCGTAGTAGCCGCCGCCCCAGTGCCGGATCATGTTCATGTTGGCGTCGCGTGCCGATTCGAGCACCGAGCGATATTGCGCTGTCGTAACGCGGCTGGGGAAACTGTCGAATGGAATCACGTCCGCGCCTTTTCCATAGACAGCGATTCCGTTGACGATGAATTCAAACGAACGCCCCCACTGATCGAGATCGCGGCGCAGCACGATGGAGCGCAGTCCCGCCTTTGCGCTGGCTTCATCGGCAATGCTCTTTCCATTGCTGATCTGCACGTGGAATTGATAGATCGGTTGTGCGCCGTAGCCCGCGGGATACCACAGTTCGGGATTGCTGATTTCAATGGGCAGCGTGAGATGATTCACGCCCGCGCGAAGAAAAACATTCTGGGCTGCATCTTTGTCTCTGCCATTGCGCCCATAACTCACGGTCAGCTTTGCAGCGCCGTCCTGCGAGGCGACCACATCCGTTTCGACATTGATACGCGCCAGATGCGGGTTGATATCAAGCTGATGAATGTATATGTTGTCGAGGCGCGCTGTGTCCCATGTTTTCAGACGCGCAGGCCGCCAGATGCCGCTGGTGACGAAGCGCGGCCCCCAGTCCCATCCATATTCGTAGGCCGGTTTGCGAATGTAGGTCTTTGCATCTGTCCCGGTGCGTGAGCGCCACGGATCTTTGGCTGCCACCTTCTGCGCGGCCTTGATGGGCGAAGGGAAAACGATGCGGAGCTGATTCGCGCCCGCCTTCAATTGCGCTTTCACATCCACGCGCCATTCGCGAAATGCATTGTCGGCGTGCAACGCAAGCTGATCGTTTACGAAAACATCGGCAGCTGAGTCCAATCCTTCAAAGACCAGTTCCACATGTTGGTGGCTTAACGTTTCCGTCGATACTTGCAGCGTCGAGCGATATTCCCAGTCTGCATTTTCAATCCATTGCAGCTTCGCTTCGTTGTCACGGTAAAACGGATCGGGAATGAGCTTGTTGTCGAGCAGGTCAAGATGCACATCTCCCGGCACCTTCGCGGCATGCCACTGAGCAGGCGGGGTTGCATCCGGTACAAGCTGCCTGAACTCCCATCCTGAGTTCAAATCCACTGAATGACGCTGCTGCGCTATAAGGGTCGCGGTTGCCGAAACACCCATGCAGAAAAAAAGAAGCAGCTTCCCATGCGAAAACTTCATCCACCCACTCCGATATCCCAGAATTTTCGCCACAAATTTATTCGTGGTAACGATATCTAAAGCAGCTTACATGAGTTGGCCATGGACCGAACAGCGCACTCCCCAATGCGGGTCGCAGAAGATTGCTACACTCGGAAGCGAGCCTCATCTTTTTCTCAGGAGCCGAAAACGAATGTCAGAAAACGAAGTCACCATCACAGTGCGCCCCAACGGCCCATTCCGCGTGGAAGGTCCATGTAAATTGCTCGATGCGGACGGAAAGGAATGGGATCTGACGGGTAAGCCCGCGTTCTCACTGTGCCGCTGCGGCGGTTCCACGAAGAAGCCTTTCTGCGACGGCACCCATTCAAAGATTGGCTTTCAGGCTGCGGAAGCAGCTGTTGCTCAGGCAGACGCGCAAAAGTAACCGTAGCGCCGCTACAGGCTGCGATGAAATAGCAGCATCAAACCACGGGTCTCCGGCATCTTCTTAATGCAGGAGACTTTGTGGCAAAAGGTCCTCGACTCAGCTTCGTCCTCCGATTGATCGCTCGCGCGGCATTTCATCCGATGCAAGGCGGACAGCATAAGCCCGTTCTAGCGACAAATGAAGAGATCGCCGTAACTTTCATCGGTCATTCTTCCTTCCTCGTCCAGATCGGCGGCCTGAATCTGCTGGTCGATCCCGTTTTCGCAAACTGGCTTGTTGTTCTGCATCGTCTGCGGCGCCCCGGAGTGGCCATCAAAGATCTGCCACCCATCGACGCGGTTCTGCTGTCGCACGCGCACATGGATCACCTCAACCTTCCATCTCTGCGCAGGATCATCCGACATACGCGCCGGCTTACAGGCAGATCTCCGGTTGCTATCGTGCCCTGGAATGTCAACGAT
>JAATFH010000076.1 GCA_015655315.1 Terriglobales bacterium | reverse complement strand
TGGGTTACAACACCTCGCCGCTGGTAGCCTTTCTACTGACCATGTTCAATCTGCGCCTCGGCTGGTGGTTTCCGAATCCAGCCAAAGATAGCTGGAACGCTCGCGGCCTAAACTCCAGCTTCCGTTATCTCCTCACGGAACTACTTGGTGTCGCCGACGAAAAGCGCGCCTACCTGAACATCTCCGACGGAGGCCACTTCGAAAACCTCGCGATTTATGAACTCATCCGCCGCCGGTGCCGGCTTATCATCGCCTGCGACGCTGAGTGCGATGAAAAACTCCAGTTTGGCGGTCTCGGCAATCTGATCCGGATCTGCGAAACCGATTTCGGCGCCATCATTGATCTCGACGTGAAATCCATTCGTCTTGGCAGCGATGGCCGCAGCCTTGCACACTGCGCAGTCGGCATAATCAAATACAGCAGCGGTGAGATCGGCCGTCTCATCTATCTCAAGGCATCTATGACGGGGGATGAAGGTGTGGGCATCGCCCAGTATCGCAGCTCCCATCCTTCCTTCCCACACGAAGCCACGGCCAATCAGTTCTTTACCGAAGCTCAGTTCGAGAGCTATCGCATGCTTGGCCTGCACATGGTGCGCAGTTCTTTTAAAGGCAATGTGCCCGGCGATGACCCGCTAATGATCGCCGAGAAGATGGCCGATGTCTTGACGCCGGCCGGCTGTGCCAGCGAAGCGTTCCTGAAACATAGCGCAGCCCTTGAGCAAATCTGGGAGAAATTCCGCGCCTCTCCAAGTCTCCTTTCCTTCATGGACGAGCTTATCTCCCTCGGCTCCAAGCTCGTGCCTCCGTCCATCAGTCCCGACGAACTCTGTATTGGCCTCGAGCTGATTCAGCTGATGGAAGATGTATTTCTCGATTTGCGCCTCGATGACTTCTGGGATCACCCGGATAACCGCGGTTGGGCCATCTTGTTTATGCGATGGGCCCGCAGTCCTCGCTTCCGAATGATCTGGAACAAGACGCACCGCACCTTCGGCATCCGCTTTGAATACTTTTGCCATGCGCGGCTAGGCCTCAACCGGGACCAGCCGATCGTGAGGGTCTAAGGAGTTTAGACAAGCAGTATCACAACAACTTGCGACCGCGGCGCCGTCAGTTCGTCCGTGCGGAATCCGGAGCTGAGCATAGGAAAATTGGGAAGTCCGTGTTCTGGCTGCCATTTCATTGATCTTTAGGCTTGAGAAGTGGACCACGTTTCATAAGCTTTTGATCGAAAGGAACCGTAGATGTTTCAAAGACCACCAGAACGGACTCCATGACTTTGTGAATGCGTTGAGAAGTCCATCGGCGAACTAACCGTGAAAGATAGGGCTGAGCACGTCGATGGGAGGAAAAAGGATAGTCGGGCGGAGATCCAAGCTTGAGTGGTCCGGCGAGCGGCCGCAGGTGGCAATTACGCAGTGACAATGCGCGTTTTGACAATTGCCTATTCGATGTGAAACGCAAGATCTCGGGCACCTGAACGCAAAAGACCGGAGTACAGGTAAGGAAGGTGCTCAGGGTGCGGTCACACGCTGTATCTTCTGGGCCGAGTGCATATAGGCAATCCTGCTTGCCGCAATAATGGCGGGTACGAGATCGACAATCCATACAAGAACGGTTCGGGACAGATGATGTGACCTGTAGAGCAGAGCTTCACCTATTGTCAGCATGAGGTAGAGGAGAACGCCTGTTCGGCGCATCTTCAATGCCGTGCCAAGACATACACACCCGATAACGTCTCCAAACACGACGCCCACGAGCCATGGGCTCAGGAGCCAGACGGTCAGGAACTCGATCGCTGTCGGCAAAGCATACAAGAGGAAACCAACCGACAGTAGCAGCAAGGGCAACTTCACCCTCTTCGCGTTCTCCAGAAATCCGCACAGATGCTCGATCCGATTGAAGCGAATAGCAAACCATCTTTTGCGGGAGGAGCTGCTTGCTATCGCTTGGTCCGGTCTCTCACCTGCCACCTTCGAACATCGGTGCTGTGACTCAATGTCCCTGATGCCAGCCAGACTATGTGCGTGGCCGATTGTAAGAAAGCAACGCGTGCAGATGATCTCGCAGCTGCCATCTTCGTCATAGCGATAATGATAATTCATTGCGCCGTACTTCCTGATATATGGACAAACGTTAGACGGGGAGTCTTTGGGAAGATGACGCAGCAGGCCAAAAGGACGCATAGGTTGCCTTGGTAACAATTTATAGGAGGCAAATTGCAGCCGTGGTCGCCCGCTGTGCCTTAGACTCGACTACCGACACCCCCGCATCCTGGATTCCCATTTCTAGGCTCGATCTCTATGTCGAAGCGATTGCTGTAGCGGTAGAGGCAGCTTTAAGCATGGTCAGACTTGCTTACCGCAAAGGTGCTGCCGGTTGAAGTGGGAACAGTCCCAGACGGAGTAACGGCGGATCGGTGACGTTACAGGACATTCCGAATGACGCACTGCACTGACTTCTCTCTTCCCTGCCTATCGCAAGATCCAGCATATCTCCCGATCTTCCTCGACTCATAAACCGCTAAATCAATTCATCCATTCCAGCGATTTCTGCGGCTTAAAATAAGCGATTTCCCGCCTATCCGCCAATTTTCCCCAAATTCTGAACAGCCACTTCAGCGAGTAGTGGCGTCGATCGGAGGAGCTTTGACGTCTCCAAAATCTCTCAGATTCGAGAAGAAGTCTCGTGACAACGAGGCGATCTTCCTAAATCAATACGACTGGTTGCTCGATTGGGCCCGTCAATTGACACAAGGCAGGCTTGGAGAAGCCGAAGACCTCGTGCAGGACCTTTATATCCGTTTCGTCCAGATAAAGTCAGGCCCGACCTTTACCGACCAGGACCAGATCCGCGGCTATCTCTACAAATCTCTAAAGAACCTGTATATCTCGCGAAAGCTCCGTTATGGACGGGATGCGATTTCTGGCCTCTTGGCTGTTGATTTTGATTCGGTCGAGTTTGCCATGCAGGGCATCGATAGGAGCGAACTCCTGCATGTTCGTGGCGATCTCGCCGCTATTTGTGAGTACGTCTGTGTCCGCAGAAAGACCAATCGCGCCGCAGCCGCGCTCATCTTCCGCTTCTTCCTTGGCTATCTGCCGACGGAGGTGATGTCTCTGCTCCGAACGAACCGTTCCACAGTAGATGCATTGATTCAAACAGCGCGCCTCGAAGCGAAAGCATACCTGAATCGTCCTGGAGTGCTTCGCTTCCTGCCTCGTGGTGAGCGAAAGGCTCCTTCCTTTCCCCGTTACCTGCCAGAACAGCCGGAGGCGCTGTTCGCAGAGCTCCAGCGGCGCATCTTTTCGGAAACCGAAGGAACATGCCTCCCGTCTGCAGAACTGCAGGATCGCTATGCGCGCCCAGATGCTTCGACGTTCAGCACGCAGGAAATCGCCCATCTTGCGAGTTGTCGAGAGTGTCTGAATCGGGCGAGTCGATTACTAGGGTTGCCGGACCTGCTGCTTCGATTCTTCTCTGAAGGCGAGTCTCAGAAAGGGAAAACACCTCCCGCCGCTCAGGCTGAAGAGGAAGGTCTGAAAAAACTCAGGCGGAAGTTGCGGGAGACTTACGAACACCGCCCGAAAAAACTCCAGATCGCCGTTGATGGAGAAGTGCGAGGCGTGCAAACAATCACCGGAGCGCACAGTAAGCTCCAAATCAAACTTGCAGCCCTTTCTCAGCCGGGCTTTGTCGAAGTATTCAGCGAACAGGGCATCGGCATGCTCTATTTCGACCTGCAACAAGAAACGGTGGAAGTGCCTGCGCCACAGATCGCTGCTGTCGATCTGAGCGATGGGCGCCATCTATCAATAGCAATGACGCTCGTTGAAGGGGCGCCGGTCATCGACGTCGCCTATTACGACCCTTTGCTCGAAGCCGGTCTCGACGGTCCTCCTTCCGCTCAGGCACCGCTCACGGATCTGGCCGATTCTTCGGCTGATCCGGAAGAACAGCCCACTCAAAGAGAATTCGTGAAGTCCGGATGGATCCATCGGCTCTTTTCGATGTTCAGGAAAAGGCATGGCTGGACCATAGCAATGGCTGTCGGGTTATGCGCCTTTATCCTCATGGTACTTGCACTCACCCGTATGCCGAGCCCCGTAAAGCAACAATTAACCAGCACAGCGGTCGTGCGTGAATCTATGGAGCGCACGGCGTTGGGCCTGCAACCGCACGGAGCCATACACCAGATCTTCTCCCTTGAGATTCGGTCCGGCGAAGGCAAACCCATCACCGATATTGAAGTAGATTCACTCCGTAGCTCGGACCGACCGTGACGTGCCCTCTGTCTCCGCACGTAT
>JAATFH010000043.1 GCA_015655315.1 Terriglobales bacterium | reverse complement strand
CTCGCTTCCCTGCTCAATCTTAACTGGTGCACAGGGGAGGATTCGCACCTCCGTAGCTCCTTATGAGCGGCAGATTTACAGTCTGCTGCCATTAACCACTCGGCCACCTGTGCAACCCTGCTTGACTTGAACCCAACCCGCCTCAAGGCACCATTCGTCCTCCGGAGACTCGAAAACACTCCGGCTCACAAGGGACGCTGTCAGGTGGAATGACTGCGGATGGCTCGCGCCAATCGAACTCATAATGAGGCCTAGGATTCTGGAGCTGGAGAAGGGATTTGAACCCCCGACCGTCTCATTACAAATCAGATGCTCTACCAGCTGCGCTACGCCAGCCCGGACAGCCTCATACTCCTGTTTTCAAAGACACCGAGGCGTCAGCCGAAAGAGGGGTACAGATTGAAAGGTTACCACACGCTGGAGCGCTCTGCAACGCGTCGAAGGAAAGGCATAAAACAAGACTGCAAGGGTTTGATTCCGTATGGAATCGCACGTCAAAAAAATGCGCTGATTTTCCGATTTCACGGCCAGATTCGCTTGCATTGGACGAGCATTTCGCTCACCGCGAAAGTAGGCTGAGACCATACCTTCTCCACAGACGAATATCCGCCCATTGCGAATTCGTCTGTGCTGTAATGCGCACAAGGAAGCCAAGCATGAAACTCCTCGTTAAATTTAATCTCCTTCTCATTGTCGTTTTTGGCCTGGGACTCGCGCTGATTGCCGTAAACGCTCGCTCTTTTCTCCTGGACGATGCCAAGAAGGAGGTATTGAATCAGGCTGAACTCATAGCCGCCAATGCGAGCGCTACCCGTCACTACACGGAAGAAGAAGTCAGCCCGCTGCTCGAAACCGCTGCCCAGCGTATGAAGACCTTCTTGCCGCAAAGCATTCCTTTTTACGCGGCCACCGTTACGTTTGATCGTGTGCGCAAGGGTTTCCCCGACTACACCTACAAGGAAGCCGCCCTCAATCCAACGAACCTGGTTGATCGCGCTGAGGACTGGCAGGGCGACATCATCAATCATTTCCGCAACAATCCCGAAGAGAAGAGATTGGTGGGCGAGCGCCAGGGGGCTATTCGCCAGTGGCTTTATCTGGCCCACCCTATCGTCGCCGAACCCGCCTGCCTGACGTGCCACAGCACGCCCAGCGCTGCACCCAAGTCCATGATCGAACGCTACGGCACACAGAACGGCTTTGGATGGAAACCGAACGAAGTGATCGGCGCGCAGATCGTGGCGGTGCCCATGTCCGTGCCGATTCAGACCGCGAACCAGGGCTTCCGCAATCTGCTGATTACGCTGGGCTCCATCTTCTTTGCCACCATCGTGTTGATCGACATCGGAATGTATTTCATAGTGATCCGGCCGCTGCACAAAGTAAGCGAGGCGGCAGATCTTATCAGTACCGGAGACATTGACCAGCCGCTGCTGCCGGTCAACGGCCGGGACGAGATCGCGCAGGTCACCACTTCCTTCAACCGCATGCACACCAGCTTGAAGAAGGCGATGGAGATGCTGAACGATTGAGCCTTCTTTCCCTCAACCCGCCGGTGGTTTATGGAAGAATGAATGCATGAGCGGTGAGTTGCAGAGCGGATTTTCCTGCGGCGTCTGTGGAGAGTGGCACGATTCTCTACCGCTGAAGTACAGCGTCAAAGCTCCGCAAGCCGTTACGTCCATTCCGCTCGACGAATTCGAAAAGCGAGTGGTCATCACCCGCGACCAATGCGTCATCGACGGGCGGGACTTCTACCTGCGCGGACGCATTCTCGTTCCCATCATCGGGCTGGACCTGCCGTTTGTCTGGGGCGTATGGGCAGAGATCAGTCCTAAAAACTTCATCCGGGCAAATGATCTCTGGCACCTGCCGGGCCGCGAGCAGGAACCACCGTTTCCCGGCTGGTTGAATACGGAGCTGCCTCTCTTCGGCAATACGATCAATCTTGAAGTCAGCGTGCAGACCCAGGTAGTCGGGCAGCGTCCGCACTTTCGCGTCTCCGACCCGGTCCATCCGCTTGCCATCGAGCAGCAAAACGGCATCACACTGGAACGAGCCGAAGAGATCGCCGAAACGATTCTGCACGCACCGCAAATCCAGAAATAGTCTCTGCCGAACCCTGTCTTCGACTGATCTACCCCACTCCTCAGCCCTGGCTATCCTGCGCGCTTATTTTTGTTAACGTACACATTCCTTTCCATGAGGTAGGCTTCGCCTGATGGATATCGGTTGAAAAATCTTCTCTTCCCCCGATTTTTGTAACTTGACAGTCGTAAGAATCCCGCTCTAGAGTCGGTGTGTTTTCGGCGTCGCTCGGGAAATCCGTTTACGTTAACGGATCGACGAGAAGCGTGCGAAAACCAACATCCAAAAATGGCAGCAGACATGGAGATCCTCCCCTATGAAAACCCTTTGTGATGGCCAGGGCGGCAGACGCTCTTCGCATTGGCGGCAGTTCCGCCAATATGCACTTACGCTTCTCTTCGCAGCTGGAGCGCTTTTCGGCACCTCGAGCACCACGCACGCGCAGGTAAATGACGTCGGCCAGAAACCATACCTCGGCTGGAGCACCTTCAGCCAGCAGACCATTGACGGCAGCTTTCTAACGCAGGCGAACATCACCGCACAATCAGATGCGCTGGCCTCTTCCGGCATCCAGGCGCACGGTTTCCGTTACATCAATATCGACTCGGGCTGGCAGGGAAGCTTCGATGCCAATGGCCGTCCCATCCCGAACACCACCACTTTTCCCGACATCAAAGCCCTGATCGACCACATCCACCAGAACGGGCAGAAGGCCGGCATCTATTGGATTCCCGGCGTAGAAGAGCCTGCCGTCGACGCGAACTCCCCGATTCTGGGAACGCAATATCACATTCAGGACGTCCTTACCGTGCCTTATACCGCAGGCAATGCCTTCGGCGGTCCCGGCACCTCGCCTTGTCACTACAAGATCGACTTCACCAAACCCGGCGCACAGGAATACATGAACTCCGTCGTCGCCCTCTTCGCCTCCTGGGGGGTGGACCTCATCAAGCTCGATGGCGTCACACCCGGCTCCTATAGCGACGGCTTGTCCATCGATAACCGCGCCGATGTCGCCGCATGGTCGAAGGCAATCGCCGCCAGCGGACGCCCGATCTGGCTTACCATTTCCTGGTCTATCGATCAGGATTACCTCAGCGACTTTCTGCCCTACCAGAATGCGCGACGCATCGATGACGATATCGAGTGCGAAGGCCGCTGCGGCACCCTCACCGACTGGCAGCGCATTTATCAGCGCTTCCGCGATCTGCCGGGATGGCAGAACTCCACCAGCCCGTCGCTCGGATGGAACGATCTGGATTCACTCGATATCGGCGACGGCACGCTCGATGGCCTGACCAACGACGAGAAGAGAACAGCTGTCTCGCTGTGGGCGATGGCGAATGCGCCTATGTATCTCGGCGGCGATCTGACCAGGATCGACAGCTTCGGCAAGGAACTCGTCAGCAACGATGAAGTCATCGCCGTCAACCAATCCGGCAAGCCTGCGAAGCAGGTCCTGGGTGGCGAACAACCGGTATGGGTTTCAAGCCTTGGCAGTCGCACGTACTATGTGGCGCTCTTCAATCTGAACGCGACTCCCTCCATCGTGCATCTTCCCTGGAACCTCCTCGGTGTCAATGGAGCGCTGCAGGTCCGCGACCTGTGGAACCATCGCAATCTCGGGCCTTCTGCGGGCACCTACTCCACAGTCCTGAAAGGCCACAGCACGCGTCTTCTCAAGGTCACCACATTCGGACAGGCTGCACCCACACCATCCACCAGCTATGAGGCGGAATCCGCCATTCTCGGGGGATCCGCAGTCATAGCCAATTGCCCGGCGTGCTCCGGAGGTGACAAGGTCGGCGGCCTTGGACTCGGCGCGAACAACACGGTGACCTTCAACAACGTGTACGTCCGCCGCGCTGGAGTCTATCTCATGCAGGTCGATTCGATGACGCAGGGCCTGCGGTCCTATCTCTACAGCGTGAATGGCGGAGCATTCCACACGCTCAATTCCGGGGGAGGCAGCTTCTTTATTCCCGCCAGCACCACGATCCCGGTGCGGCTGCAGAAGGGCATGAACACGATCCAGTTCGGCAGCCCTGTAAGCTATCCGCCCGATCTCGACCGCATCGTTGTCAGTGGAAACGGGGATGCGCCTGAACCTTCGGCCACCGTCTACGAGGCAGAGGTGGCAACTCTCAGCGGCACAGTCACAGGAAGCTTCAGCAACTACTCCTCCGGTCTGGCCAAGGCGGGCAATATCGGCGGCGGCGCTGGCAATGCCGTGACCTTCTCAAACGTCACGGTCCCATCCAGCGGAACGTATCTGCTGGAGATCGACTACGCCACCAGTGGACTGCGCTCCTACTTCCTCACCATCAACGGCGGAACCGCGCAGGAACTTGACCTGAATGGCAGCACCTTTGACGAGCCGACGTACACCGTTCTTCGCGTGCACCTGCACGCCGGGACCAATACGCTTCGCTTCGACAACGCAACCGGCTATGCTCCCGATCTGGACCGCATTGTCGTCGCACCCACCGTGATCGGCGATCTCCTCGATACGCTCAAGTAACAAGCCGCAAACATACATGGCGCGGACACAACCGCGCCATCTACGCGAGGCCTAAGCAGTATCGACATATAGGCACAGACGAAAGATTTATTTTCAACAGAGAGTTGTCATCCTGACCCTGAGGAACGAAAGGGAAGGATCTGTTTTTCTTTTTCGTTCAGCAAGAATAATGGGGCAGAGCCGGGAAAAAGCAGATCCTTCGACTGCGCACGGCGCCAAAAAAGCGCCATACTCCGCTCAGGATGACAAAACCAAGTTGTTCTGTATGCCGATATGGCCTAGCGCCGCTTTGACTGCATAAACTTCTGCCGGTCTTTTTCCGATGAAATGTGCGTAGCCGCTTCCCGGTAAAGCTGATCGAGGTTTGTGCATTGCGCAGCCAGCTTGCGCACCAGGACGCTGGCAATCGGGCCGATATACACGGCCAGCTTTTTACTGACATCGTCGAGTGGAAATTGCGCGACCTGGCTATCGCTCTTCTGTTGCGGCGACTGACTGCTGCCGCTCCCCCGCTGTGAAGCCTGTCCGCTTCCGCTGGGGATGTGAAGCGCCGTGGTCTCGACGGAAAAGACCTCCTGCATGCCCGTGGAAGAAATCCCATCGAGCGCGGCCAGAAACTCCTGTGCACTCGAAAATCTGTCCTCCGGAGCCTTTTCCAGTGATTTCAAGAGAATATTCGAGAGCTGCTCCGGCAGCATCGGATTCAGCTTTATGGGAGAAGTGGGCCTGTCGTTCAAGTGAGAGCGCATCATCTCCAGATTGCTTTTTCCCTTCACCGGCAGCCATCCGGTGATGACCTCATACAACGTCACGCCTACCGAATAGAGGTCCGACTGTACGGTTGCCTTGTCTCCGGCAATCTGCTCGGGGGACATGTAACTCACCG
>JAATFH010000388.1 GCA_015655315.1 Terriglobales bacterium | reverse complement strand
TCGTATCTATGGAAGGATCCTGAGGTCGGCCAGGGCTACTCGACCGGCGTTTCCCTTCACAGCCACACCAACCAGTCCAAAGAAACGCTCGATTTTCTGGCCAACCTCGGCGTGCAGTACCGCCTGCTTCGGCCTGTCTTCCGTGAGGCGGAGCGACGATCGCGAGAGCGCCACAATACTCCCGTCAACTACGCCGCCGCATACTGGACCCCACCCCTCACACCCCGCCTGGCATTCGATCTCGAAAGCAAACAAATTCAAAGCAAGCTGGGGCTGATGCCGCTGGTTTCGATCACGGACCACGACAACATCAACGCTCCCATGCTGCTGCGGACCGTTGCCTCGGCGCGTCACATTCCGGTTTCAGTCGAATGGAGCGCCCCCTACGGCGGCGATCAGGCCTTTCATCTCGGCATTCACAATCTGCCCAGCGAAAGCGGCGCGGCCTGGATGAAGATTTTTGAGGAATATACGGCGAATCCGACCGAGGCGAAACTAACCGAAATCCTGTCGGCGCTGCATGCCCTGCCAAATGTTCTGATCATCTTCAATCACCCCATGTGGGACCTTTACCTGATCGGAGACGCGAAACACCGGCAGAGGGTGCAGGACTTCATGGAGACGAATCACGAGTTCGTTCACGCGCTCGAACTTAACGGTCTTCGTCACTGGGAAGAAAACCGCGCGGTAAAAAAGATGGCGAAGCAATGGGACAAGCTGCTAATCTCCGGCGGTGACCGGCACGGCGTGGAACCCAATGCGAACGTGAACCTCTCCAATGCCGCCACGTTTACGGATTTCGTGCACGAGATCCGCGATGAGGGCCGGAGTCACGTTCTCTTCATGCCTCAGTATGCGGAGCCGTGGAAGCACCGTATTCTTGAGTCGACGCTCGACGCTATCCGCGACTATCCGGAATTCCCTCAGGGCTCACGGCACTGGGACGAGCGCGTTTTTCATCCGGACCGCAGCGGCGTGATCCGTTCGCTGCGCGAACTGTGGCCGAATCACGAAGCACCCTCCTATTTGGCCTTCGCCATCAAGGCGGTGCGGTTGATGGGCAGCAGCCCTGTGGCTGGCGGTCTCCGCATGGCCTGGAACGAATCGCGCGAGTTGCGGTTTGCTCTGGGCGAAGAGGCAGTCTAAGCAACTTTCGTTCTTTTATCGAACCGGATGCAGGAAGATGCACTTCCTGCGCGAGCTTCAAGGAGACGCTACTGTTGTAGCGTCTCTACTGTCTGTGCAACGCGCAGGGTCGTGGCTTCGTCGAAATGCTTGCCGAGAATCTGCAAACCGATGGGCAGACCTTCCTGCGATTTGCCACAGGGAACCGAAAGTCCGCAGATGCCGGCCAGGCTGGCGGTGACTGTATATATGTCCGCAAGATACATGGAGACAGGGTCGTCGACTTTTTCCCCGAGTTTGAAAGCCGGGGTCGGCGCTGTCGGCGTCAAAATCGCATCGACCTTCGTGAACGCTTTCAGAAAATCTTCAGCAAGGAGACGGCGAACCTGTTGAGCTTTTTTGTAATACGCATCGTAGTAGCCTGCGCTAAGAGCGTAGGTCCCCAGCATGATGCGGCGCTTTACCTCGGCTCCAAATCCAAGATCACGCGAGCGGCGATACATGGCCGATAGAGTGTCCGAATCCTTCGCGCGAAAACCGTAACGTACTCCATCAAAGCGGGCCAGATTGGCGCTCGCCTCGGCGGTGGCGATGAGGTAATAGGTGGGGATCGCGTAGCGGGTGTGCGGCAGAGAGATTGGCTCGATGGTAGCCCCGGCGGCGCGCAGCTGTTCGATATTGCGCTCGATCGCGGCGCGGACTTCCGGGTCCAGTCCCTCGGCGAAATACTCGGAGGGCACACCTAACTTCAAGCCTGAAACACCCTTGTCGAGATCTGCGGTGTAATCGGGCACGGGCAGAGGCGATGACGTTGCATCCAGCGGATCGTGGCCTGCGATCACACCGAGAACGGTTGCGGCGTCGCGCACGCTTGTCGTAAAGGGACCAATCCGATCAAGGGATGAGGCAAATGCAATCAGGCCGTAGCGGGAGACGCGTCCGTAGGTTGGCAAAATGCCCACGACGCCGCAAAACGACGCAGGCTGACGGATGGAGCCGCCGGTATCGGTGCCCAGAGTTGCGACTGCCATGCCAGCAGCGACTGCTGCTGCCGAGCCGCCGCTGGAACCGCCGGGTACCCGGTCCAGAGCATGAGGATTGTGGACCGGGCCATAGGCCGAGTTTTCATTCGACGAACCCATGGCGAATTCATCGCAGTTGAGCTTGCCCAGGACGATCGCGCCTGCGGCTTCGAGCTTCGTGACGGCCGTCGCCGTGTAGGGTGCGCGGTAGCCCTCTAAAATTTTGGAGCCTGCCGTGGCCGGGAGTCCTTCGATGGTCAGGACGTCCTTGATGCCCACCGGAACACCTGCGAGGACAGGCAGCGCCTCTCCCTTCGCCGCGAGATCGTCGATGCGGGCTGCCTGTTCCAGTGCGCGGTCGCGATTGGTCGAAAGGTAAGCGTGGATCTGTGGGTCACGCGCTTCGATCTGGTGAAAACAGCCTTCCGTGACGGCGACCGCGTTGCGGCTGCCCGATTCGATTGCGCTGCGAATGTCGCCAATGGAAAGCGATTTTGTCTCTGCGGTTTCTACTGTCATGGACTACCGTTCAATTACCTTAGGAACTTTGAAAAACGATCCGTCTGTTTCGGGCGCACACACCATGACGCTCTCCCGAGAAAGGGAAGGACGAACCTCGTCCGGACGCAACACTGTTGTCGTCTGGCCGTCACCGATCACGTCGCTGACCTGAGCCATGGGCACAATCGCCGAGGTATCCAGTTCACTCAATTGCGACACATGCCCAAGAATGGCGTTCAGATCGCGCAGCATGCGGCTCTCTTCTTCGGTCGTCAGCTCCAGGTTGGCCAGCTCGGCCACGCGACGCACATCTTCTACCGCTACTGTTCCGGATTCACTCATTCGGACACACTTCCTCTTTTGAGGAGAACCGTAGGTTTCACCTCATATCAAAGTATAACGGCAAGATGAATGACTGCTTGCTGGGAGTTACGACTGCTCGGGAAACTCGATGACGGGCGCATAGGAGCCGCGGGATGAGAGGCATGCGGTTGCCGTGCACCAGAGCAGCCCGAGATCTGTCCACCAGGTAGCGCGCTGCATGTATTCCCAATCGAGCTTCGCCTTGAGAGGTTTAATGGTGCGGGCATAAAACAGATCAAGATCCTGCTCTGGGATATGACGCAACAATTGTTCCTCACAACGGAAAGCCAGCGTGGCAGCCCCTGTGATGCCGGGCCGGAAAGGCATGTGCAGGCTTTCATGGTGTGGCAGCTTCGGCCTGGGACCGATAAAGCTCATATCGCCCTTAATAACGTTGACGAATTGCGGTAGTTCATCGAGCTTGAATTTCCGCAGGAGCACGCCGATGCCAGTGATTCTCGAGTCGCCCTGCACCGTGATACAGGGGCCTTTTTCCGCTTCGGGAACCATGGTGCGGAACTTGTAGATCGTAAACAATCCTCCCCATCGCCCCATCCGTTTCTGGCGGAAAAAAATGGGTCCGGGAGAGCTGACCGCAATGATCAACGCGATCAGTATCATGAAAGGGAAAAAAACCAGAAGTCCAACGCTGGCGCAGACGAGATCAAAAAACCGTTTCCCATCCGACAGGCTCCACGCCTCGTCTTCGAGCGGTTGATAAGCGGCAGTACGGCTATAGATCGTTCCGGAAAAGGCCTGCACTTTCGTCGCATCGCCGGAGACGTCAAGACGCCTTTCCAGACTGCTCGCAGGGCGGGGGTGCAAAGGAACGGAGGATGGGTTCATTTGGTCGGTCCTGTTACGGCAAGCTACAGTGTATACAAGTCTTGCGGCGATTCAAGTCATTTTGAATCAATCTACGAATAAGTTAATCCGTCAGTTACTTAAATTGAACTTAGATGTGAATGGAACTATCCATCACTGTTGCAGATAGTTCCCCCAAAATTGTTAGCAGCCGTAAGTCGCTTCATAACAATAAGATATTATCCCTGCATCCCTATCTCCCATGTGACCTGCTTTACATGGGAAGCATTTTTCACAGCTCTGGTTTACCGAATTCCACTTAACTTATAAATCGACTGTTTTCTTAGACCTCATCAGTCTGATAAAAGTTTGCAGTTCTGACTAGCACTCACAAATCCGGCCGCTCTCATCAAATTCATAAAATTTTAACCAAGTTTAGTCACATCAGATCACGCTGATTGCTGCCGCGCCAAGCGCCAACTGCGAGAAGAGTTGCGACCAGTCAAGAACACCGCGGAGCACAGTCGGCTTGAATATCTTTTCCGGGACCACGATGGTATCGCCGGCATACATCTTTGTGGATTCAAACGTATTTCCCCAGAGACCGCTATTAGTCGTACGACTGATCACAGATCCATCGGCGCGAATGATGAATATATGTTTCTTGTCTGCATTGCGGTTAGGACCACCCGCCATCTTGAGAAACTCGCCAACGCGCTGGTTCCCGGTAAATAGAAGGGAGTTCTGGTCGTACACCGACCCCACCACATTCACAGTCGCCGGCTTGGGAGGAACAGTGAATACGTCGCCGTCCTCGAGTTGCAAATCAGGCAGGCTTCCTATGCCGGTGCTGTTCGGATTGATCTGAAGAACGATGCGGCCAGTGGCGCGAAGTTGATGCAGCCGGGAAAGAAGTTCACGGGAGCTTTCGATGGCGGCGTTCGAGCTGGCTACATCCTGCGCCGAGACAGAAGAATTTGCCGAGGCGACTGCGCCGCGTTGTGTATCCAGCTCAAGAGTCTGGACATATTCGTCGATACGCTGCTGCTGAAGAACGCGAGTAGACTCGCGCGTAAACTCCGATCCGAATAAATAGGCGCCCGGCGTCATTCCCCCGGCTCGCACCACCAGCTGTTGCAGTGTTTCTCCGGGCTGAACGCTGTAAATTCCGGCGCTCGCGAACTCGCCTTCGAGTCGTACAAATTTTGTCTGCTGGGCGAGTGGCACGCGAATGTCCGCCTGCGAGAAAACAGTCACGACGTCGCCGGGCTGAAGGACTAAATCCTGCGCCGGATCGTGTTCAAGAACAAGCTTTCCCAGATTGAAGGGAATGAGAGATGTCTTGAGAGTTGCCGGATCCATGCGCTCGATCACGGCATAATTCCAGTCAATCTCGGGAGCGGAGAGCTTCACATCCGTTTTGACTGTTGCCGCTGCAATATTCTGTGTGATGACCTGACTTTGCTTGCCGCCGAGACTGCCGCTGCTGGCCTGCTGCGCCGCGGTTAAAGGTGCGTTTTGCTGCTGCGAGGAGAGGGCTTGCTGTTGTAGGGATTGGAATTGCTGCTGTTGTGCATTGATGCTGTTCGTATCCCCCGTCTGCTGGGGCAGAATGACGGGGGGAGTACTCTGCAGGTACACATTTCCCTGTGCATAGGGATACTCATTCACGACCGGGTTCTTCGGCTCTTGGGGATTCGGCTGACCTGGCTGTCCCGGCGTGCCGTTGGCAGGAACTATCGGCACGAATTGGCCGTTCGGAAGCCGCTGCATGCTGTTCTGCAACTGCCATTGCTGATAAGACTGCCGGGATTGCAGATCGATCGGATTGGAAGGCTGAAATTGCACCGGACCGGAGACATAAGGCTGGAACTCCGGTGTAGGCAGACCAAGCTGGGCACGTCTCCAATAGTAGTTACGCGTAATCAGCGCTTCGCGATCCGGAATCAGATCGCTTAATTTCATGCCCTCGTGCCATGAAAAATGGCCTGGATTGGTGGTATTTCCACGCAAGGTAACCGTTTTTTGATAGCGCGGCAGGATGGAGATCACGCGCAGTATATCGCCGTCACGCAGAGTGGTTCCCAGTCCAGCCGCGTCGAAAGCAACCTCCATGGCTTCACGCGCATGGCGGTTTTCCGTCCGCTCGACGGAAATTCTCGAGTCGGACGCCGTCGTAGATGCGCCGCCAGCGTCCTCAAGCAGTTGCTGCAGCGTTGTGCTATTGTCCCGCAGCTCGTAAATAGCAGGATGCCGGACGCTGCCGGTCATGGCGACTTGAGGACCGGCGGGCGGGATAAAGATGACGTCTCCCGGCAGCAGCTGCGCATCCTTCGATTTGTCGCCATTGATAAGCAGATCGTAGAGGTCAAAGTCGGTAACGGTCTTGCCCTGCCGCTTAAGCTGGATATGGCGCAGCGATCCTTGCGTGGACGGCCCTCCGGAAGAGAACAGCGCATTGACCAGGGTGCTCAGCGAGCTGACGGTATAGGAACCGGGACGGCGGGCCTGGCCCACGACGAATACCTGGATCGACCGAAGCTGGCCGGCATCGACGGTGAGGTCGAAATTGCGATAAATGCGGCTCAATTCGGTTCGCAGGTGCTGGTCAAGCGCGGAAAAAGGCAGGCCGGCAACATGAATTACGCCAACCTGAGGCAGATGGATAGCTCCCGAGCGGTCGACGCGCACATCGGCATTGACATTGACCTGTCCCCAGATGTGGATGAGTAGCTCGTCGTCGGGACCGATGATGTAATCCGACGTCACTGGAACCTGATCCACCGGCGCAAAGGTGGTGGGGATATTGCGAAACAGGTTTGCGCCGAAGATGGGGAGCACTTCGCCTGTGGTTCCAGCCACGAACTTCTGGAACTCCGTCAACTGCTCCGGTGGTCCTGGAACCGTCGCCGGAATCGGATTGAAGTTTGGGTTCGCATTGGTTGGGCTTCCCAAATCGGTAAACGATCGAACGCCAAACGGCGCACCCGAGGGGACATTTCGTTCCCCCGTCAACCCGAAACCTCCGAGTTGTCCTCCCAGACTGCCGCCCAATCCAAACTGGCCCTGCTGGCTGAAATCCGAGTTGCAGGCAGCCGACTGGCTGTTCAAGGGATCGGAGCAGTCCGAGCTTTGCCCCTGCTGCATCTGACTGCCAGTGGAAGAAGGGATACTGAACTGGGAATGCGCATACGGCATGGCTGCCAGCAGGGAAAACAAAAATAAAAGAGCCTGTCGCTTACGCATAACGCATACAGTCGCGGAACGGTCCGTCATCGACTGTGTGTCTACTCCTTGATCCATCAAAATAACCACTGAAGATTCAGCGGACACTATCTTTCAGTTTAGAGCCTGCGGGCCGGATTGGATATGGGGACGCCTGAAGGCTTGCGGGAAGCGCCATGATTATCCATCCAGGTGATGCACTACCAAAATTATTTCATAGACGGTAGGCGCTCTTCATTGAATTGTTAGTGTTACTGGAACGGTCCTTTGCAATCCGGGAATGGCAGCCGTAATGTTCAACGTATAAACACCCGATGGAGTTGTGGGCCCCTGAGGAGATGTGGGCGTCTTCCCTCCGCCGGTTGCGTGCACGCCGCACGCCGCTGGAATCAGCAGCAATGCTCCTGTCAGGAGAATTCCGAACCAGGCTGACCATGAACGACGGATCGGTCTGCGCCTCCCGATGCCGAAGAAAATACCCGGCAGCAAAGCAGCCAGCCCGATACCTATTTTTTGCCAATGATCCAATGGTGGGATCACCGCCGAGGTGGTGTTTGTGAGGCCAGTTGCGACGGTCACGGTTGCGTATCCTGTTCCGCCACTCGCCACCGGCAGGCTGATGGGATTTACTGTACACACAGCATTTTGAGGAGCACCGGTGCAGCCCATCGTCAACGTACCCGACGAGCCGTTGACCGGTATGATCTGCACGGTGTAGGTCGCAGTCTGCCCCGTCACAATGACTGCAGAGGATGATCCCGCTACGACAAGCTGAAAGTCTTCACCTATGCCTGAGAGAGCGACATAGAGGGGAAGGGAAAGGTTTGCCGCGCCTACTGTCAGCGATCCACTGCGCTGGCCGGCCTGTGACGGAGTAAAGGTCACGTCGATGCTGCAACTGCTGCCCGCTTTCAGCGTCTCACCAAGCAAGCAGTTAGTATCGGCGATCGCATAGTCGCCATTCACGGCAAGCGTTAGACCAGTCAGGTCGGAGCTGCTGCTATTTGTGACCACGATCTGCTGTGAGGCACTGGTAACGTTGACGGCTTCGCTTCCGAAGTCGGCATTCGCGGGCAAGACGGAGATGCCCGCAGGCGCGATACCGGTGCCGGAAAGAGCGACCGTTTGCGTTCCCAGCTGAGTATTGACGGTAAGAACACCGCTCTCCGGACCCACTCTGGTCGGCACAAAAACGACGGAGATCGCGCAGCTTGCGTGTCCCACAAGATATGCGCCGCAGTTGTTCTGGGCAGTGAAGTCTCCGGTTACGGCAATCGATATATCCGTAAGCGAAACGTCGCCGTTGTTGGTGAGCGTTACCTGCTGTGGGCCGCTCTTCGTTCCCACAGTTTGGGGCGGAGAAAAATTGAGGCTGGTCCCGGAAAGAATGGCGGTCGCCACAGCCTGTCCGTTACCGGAAAGCTGCGCCGTCTCTGTGTCCGTGCCATCGCCTATGGAAAAAACGCCTGCACGTCCCCCTGCGACTGTTGGAGTGAAGGTGATGGAGACGGTGCAGCCGAAGTTCGGTGCGAGCGTTGCTCCGCAGGTGTTGGCACTGATCTGGAAATCGCCCGTAATCGCAGGCGGCTGCAGATTCACGCTGATGCCGCCCGTGTTCGAAATGGTAACGTTCTGCGCTGCGGTTGGAGTGCCGATCAGTGAGTTGCCGAAATTAAGACTGGAAGGAAGCAATACGACGTTCCCGGCAGCCAGGCCGGTTCCGGAAAGCGACGCGGTCACCTGACCAGAAGGCAGATTGCCGAATACAGTCAGAACTCCCTGCAGCGCTCCTGTCGTCCCCGGCGCAAAGCTTACCTGGACCGTACAGGTACCTCCCGGAGCGAGCGGCTGCGTGCAGTTGTTTTGCTGCGCGAAGTTCTGGCTGACGGTGATGCTGCTGATCGTCAGCGTCACCGTGCCGGTATTAGTCACCGTGACGTCTTGTGAGCTGCCGGTGGTGTTTACGCGCTGGCTCACAAAGGTAAGCGCTGCCGGAGTCAGCATCGCCGAGGTTGGCGCGACGCCAGCCGTCAGAAGAGGTATCTGCCAGAGTCCTCTACCATAGGTCGAGGCGCGCAACATGGATGTAGTGCCGTAGTTGAAGGCCAGCAACTGGGTCACGGGCGTGTTGGGCAGGTCCGTGCCGAAGATACCCCAGCAATTCTGCGAGGTGTCGGTGCACTGGTTGATATTTCGGGTCACGTAGACGCCGGTATCGAGCGCCACATACACCGTGTTGGCGTCATTGGGATCAACGAGGATGCTGTTCGCCGGGGCATCGGGAAGGTTGTCCGCAATGGCGATCCAGCTGGCACCACCGTCTACAGTGCGGTACACCAGTGAGCCGTTGGTGCTGGCAGTGATAAAGCCCTGCAGCGTGACGTAGACTGTGTTTCCGGTGCTGTCGTGAGGATCGACATAGATGCTGGAAATGTCGAAGCCGCCTACATTGAACCCTGCCAGCGGGCTGTTGATCACGGGAGCATTGTATAAATCATTCCATGACGGCGTAGCTCCCGACTTCCCACTCACCGAAGCGGAATAGAGATGTCCCGCGACAGTCTGACCACCGTCATTATGTCCTGCCATGCCTGCATATATCTTCTCGGCTGTGCCGAGAGCATCCGTGGGACTTCCCGAAGCGGCGAGAGACCGGAGCTGCGCGTTGCCATCGCAATACGAATTCTGGACCGTATCGAGGATCGGGCTGACAACGTTGCCGCTGCCCCACGCCGCTCCATTGGCCGCAGGACCACGCCAGACACGGCACGTCCCAATGATCATGTTCGCGGTGTTCTGCGGATCGAGAATCCACGGCGCGATTCCGGTCAAGCCATAGCTGTCGTTTTCCACCTGAGCGCTGCCGATGACTGGCGAACCGAAGTCCGGCTTGGTGCAAGCTGCTCCCTGCGTACACAGGTTGATAGCGACCGGCGCAGCGGAGGTTGCGTACCAGTCCTGCGCGTTTTGCGGATCGATGGCGTTGGCGTCGCCTTCTCCATCCAGTATCTGCGCCCATGCACCGGAGCCGGCTTGCGGAGCCGCTGTACCAAAGGCTCCCATCGCCGCCATCAGTACATTCTGATTTTGCGGATGCTGCGAGAAGCTTCCAACTTCAGCGAGCGAGCCGATACCGTTGTTCAGGTTCTGGAAATGCGCTGCATCATCGGTAGAGCAGGTCGGCTGTTGTTGGCCCACATCATCGGTCGTGCGCCAGAGACCGCCGTCATTCCCGAAATAGATCAGGCCATTCGCGCCGAAGGTGGCATCCAAGGCGTGCTGTGAAGGGGCAACCTGAGCGGCGGCGCAGGTATCAACGTTGGTCGTATTACGCCACGCGCAGCTGTTCGCCAGGCTGCAGCGAAAGACATCTTTGGTGCCGACGAAGAGCAGCGTGTCCTGCTGTGAAGGCACGGCGGCCAGCGATAAATCGTAATCGCCTTGCGGAAGACTTGTGCTGCCTCCGGTATCGATTGCGGCATCGGCGATTTGCTTTGAAAATGTAACTGTCGCGGATGCACATCCGCCCGCGTTCGCCGAGCAGATATCCTGCCACAGCCCTTGATCATTGTTCGCATTGTCTACGGTAATGGCAAACAGGTCGCCGGAGACGGGTTGCGCGGTAATCGTTCCACGGTAGATAGGACATGAAGAGGACGCAGGCAGATTGGGGTTTGCGGGGCACTTCGACGAATCCACGCCCGGCTGGTTCGCCAGCCTTACCCAGGTAACTCCGTCCGAAGATTCATAGTATCCGTGATACTGCACAGCAGCGTAAAAGCGCTTGCGTACCGGGTTCCATGTAACCGAAGTCGCCGCATTTCCGGTATAACCGGTCACGGCGGTCTGCGAAGACTGGATGATCTGTGTCGAACTGTCTTCGATTGTCGACAGCAGCCATGTCTGACCGGCATCGGGCGAGTAATAGAGGCCGAGAAAGCTGCTGGCGCTGGTGGCGTCCACAGCATTTCCTTCGGCCGAGTTGGCCACCGCAGCCACCACCAGCTGCGGGTTGACCGTGCTCCAGGCAAAGCCCGCGAATCCCAATCCACGGAAGGAGAAGCCGCGCAGCGCCCCGTAGTATCCATCCATTGAGTTAGGGATGAGACACCACGTGTTGCCCTTGTCGGTCGAGCGCAATATGCCTGTGCCGTAATAGGAATCGAGGGAATCGTTGGGATCGCCTGTGCCCGCAAGGATGACACCAGTACCGCCCGGCTGCACGCTGAGAGCCCCGATGCTGAGGGAGGCCAGCGCCGGTGTGCTGCAACCGTTTGAGGCAGGCAAAGTATCTGTCAGCGGGGCAAAGGTGACAGAGCCTGCCGAACCCGCTGCGTTGGTCGACTTCCAGACACCGCCACCGGTGCTGCCAACATAGATAGTGTTGCCGCTGCTGTCCGACGGATCGACGGCGATGCTGGTGATGCGCCCGGTGACGAGGCCGTAGGTGCTGGTCTGCACCGACGATGGACCTATTGAGGTCCACGCCGCGCTCAGCGGCGAAGTACCCCCGCTGTCGGCAGCT
>JAATFH010000010.1 GCA_015655315.1 Terriglobales bacterium | reverse complement strand
TGATCGACATATTTGCCGCGGAAGTCCGCAGCGATGTCGACGCCGGTAATCGCCTGCACGCCGTCAGCCGCGAAGAGGCAGCAGTCGAGCTTTCCCCAAACAAACGGCTCGGGCTGCAGATGGACCTGAGTGATCCAGGCCGCGAAATCCTGAGTTTCCCACTTCGGCTTTCGTGTCAGCATCAGGCGCCCCACTTCAATGCTTGCCAAGCGAGCAAATTGACTTGATCGAGACCGGTGTCATCGGGGTGGCTGATCTTCTGGTCGGCGGGCGTGAGCATCAGATTGCATGCTCGCTGCAGGCGCAGCAACGACGATTCGATGTTGAGCGAGATAGTGACCGCTCCACCCTTGGGGTCCATGTTGACCGAAGGCTGATCGACGATGCCGGCGAACAAGCAGACGGGCGTCGAGACAAGCGTCAGAGCCTGCGTGTCCGGCCCGAAAAATCCCATGTAAAGCTTCGCGCTGGCACCGAGTTTGATATCGGAAAGAGACTCGGGAAGCAGGACAGGATCGATGCCCGAGAGAGAAACCGTGATTCCTCTTGCCTCTACATCGATACCTTCCTCAATCACTCCGACCTTGCCCATCGCGCCGGCACCCGTCCATGTTTGACCGCCCCATGTGAAATCGCACGGCAGGGTCGAGACATAGCTGGTCTCCGACCTGAAGGTGATCTGTAGAAACAGAGCACAGCGGAAAAAGGTGCTATCCAGCTGTGACTGAGTGGCTGCATCCAGATTGCGTGACATGATTTTTTCTGAGGATTGGGATTGAAGCGATTTATCTCACTTCGCGGCACTTGAAACTCATGCCGTAAAGCTGGGAAACGTCCCTGGTGAAAGAGCGGGCATTGTCCGCGAGCCGGAATAGCCCTTTGGTGTTCCTGAGCACGATCGGCGTGCCATCCGCCGGCGTCTCGCGGATGCTGGGATAGATGTTGATCTGCGCGTTGCCGGAGGCATCGGCATTCACCAGGTCCAGGGACTGATAGAAGCGATAGCCGATCTGCAGATAATCACCCGGGAGCAAGAGACGATGCGCACCGGCCGCCCAACCTTTCGTGAACAGCACAGTGGTCGTAGGAGCATTGTTCGTCTCTACGCTGCCGTCGACGAGTGGGATACCGCGCACGATTCCTTGCGGTTTTGTGGCGCTTGGCTCTCCGAGCTGGAACACACATTGCTGGCCGCGAAGCTGCGCCAGCCACGCAATCCATGCCGCCGCCTGCACGCGCGACATCGGAGGAAGTGAGACTTGCGCCTCCCACCAATCCGCGCCTGGAAACGCCTGCACGCCTTGCTGACCAGTAAACGCGAAGTCCACAACGGCCACGGTGTCCTGCATCGTGATCGTGATGGATTTCGGAGCGGGCGACGGCGGCATCGCGACGAGCGAGTAGGAGTTCGCGCCAACTGTGATTACTTGAGGATTTGCCATGGAGTTTGCGCCTTGTCTATTTGAAAGCTACCCATATGCCGCCGTAGGATGTGCCAGTTGTGCTGAGGGTCTCCGTCGCGGCTGTCGGTCCGGACCTATCGGAAGGCAAGAGCTATCAGGTCTGGCGATTTTGTTCATATTCCCAGATAAAATGGAACAGGAAACCCATCCAAGTTGGAAGGTTCTGATGACTACCTATCAGATGATTGACTTCGCATGCGCCTGTATATTTTTTGTCTTTCTATATGTCTGCGCCGCCGTTATTTGCTATCGGAGTTTTAAACAATGGAGAGAAGTTAAAAGGCTGAAGAAAATGTTCCTCAAATAAAAAAGCCGCCTCTTAAGGGGCGACTTTGGATTGGACGATTGAAAAGTATCTAGGTGGTTGCCATTTCTCGCAAGGCGATTGGTTCCGTCGATCTATCTAGAGACTCATTAGCTATGTAAGACAGAAGCAGATATGCCGCACAAGCAGGAATCGCTACGCTGTAGAGCCCGAGCCCGATGACGGATGACCAAAAGGCAGCGACTGCAATATCAAGCGCACTTCCAGTTCTCCGTACCCTTCGAAGAAGATCAAGCCAGATGGCCACATAGACCGCCAGTACAAAAATCAACCCTATGATTCCTATGTGTAGCGGATACGCTAGGAAAATATTGTCTATCGGCACGGCAGACTGTGTTGATGATACCCTCTCACTCTGCACGATTCCCCTGCCAAACAATAGATTGAACAGTGATCCAGAAAACGCCAAGTTTGCGTAATACATCCATTCTTGCAAACGCGCAACGAAGGAACTTGAATCTGCCACTCCCGCTCCGACCGTTCCACCTATCAACATATTATAAGCGAACACCGCTAACCCAAGAGCTATCCCGGCAAACGGAATAAGGGGGGCTAATACGTTCCTGGGACGATACCGGAGAACCCATGCGGCGAATGTCACAGCTGCAAACTGAAGAAACTCGCTGCGAATGATCGTCATATAGCAGATAACACCTGCCACTGCCCAAAGAAATATATGAGGAAATCTTCGAAAAGCGCTACCTTCGAAGCTGATAGCAAGTCCCGCAATAAATGTGCAGAACATCCCAAGGGTTCCGGGGAAGATAAACAGGCTGAATACACGATTCGTACCGAGAATCCCAACAGCTCCAACTGTGAATTGACCATCCGAGCTAGCCGTAGGCAGAAGTGTACGACCCGTAATATATTGAGCAACCGCAATGGGCGCACAGACTACAAAGGCGAACAGCATCACCCTGACAATCAACTGATTTGGCAGTTTTATTTTAGAGATGGAAGCCAAGAACACCAAGACGAGCGGCGAGTAATATACCCAATACCCTGTGAGTACATCAGAAAATGAGTTGTTTAACCCAAAACTGAGATATAGTGCGTCGACAGCGAGATAAAGCCCCAAGGCAAGCATCGTTGTTGCAACAAACTCGTTCGGCTTCTGTGGCCACATTAAAGCAAATCCGACAAGTCCCGCTATCATGAGCATTTTTAGCGGCAAGAGAGTCAAGAGGACGCGGCCATTAAGCAGCAACATTTGGAGCTGAGGAAGGGAGCCGTCGATGATGACAAAAATCACTGCGGCAAAGAAAATCCACCGTAAAAGGGTTAGCCAAGAAACCATCAGGAGTTTTCCTGTTTCAGCACAAGGATGGCTGTAAATGAAGTGAAAGCACATGCAGCGCAGAGATTCTTGAGCGCCCGGTTAAACATGAGTTTTTCTCCGGATATCTTTTGACAGTATACCCGGAGAAAATTCCTAATTGCAGGTGGCTACATGCAGGGTTACGCCGTTCACCGGAACGGAAATGAACCCGTTGGCTGTGCATGTTCCAGAACCAGCTGTTGCCGTCGTCTGCATGACGTTTGACGAGTTCGTGATCGCCACCCCGCCGTTAATCTGTACGGATGGACCAAGCTTCAATTGCGGGACAGCAGTGAGATCGACAATATTTGCCAAACCACATCCCACCCCGCCTCCATGTGCAAGCGCTAGCGTATCCGTGGTTAATCCAACGGTCTGCATGAACGTCCAATTGCTTCCAGTCGAGGCAGTTCCGGTCCAGCAGTTACCTGCCAAGACATAGTGCCCAGGAGACTGATTATTCCCCGAAGAGGCCGCGGGCGAACCGAGCTGTATGTTCTGCGATGAAAGATTTGTAAAGATTCCCCCGGTCAGCGTGATATTGTGAACGCCGGTCATATTTCCCTGGGAGTCAAAACAAACCGGATTCCCGACGCCGCCCGAAGGAAATGTGCCCGTAGTCAGACCCCAGAAACAGAAACCTCCGTTTCCGCTGCCTGGAGACGCACTGTAATTCACCAAATCCACTTCATTATTGGTTCCATTGAAGTGGTTATATCCAAGAAAGGCACCGGGATTAGAGAACGCGCCCCCTATACTGCTGCCCATTGCGATAGTTAAGGCCGTAAAGGAATTGGCCCCGGAAACGCTAGCCGGATCAGCAAATTGATATTTCCCCCAATTCACGGCGGGATTTACGTTATTGGCCGGGACGAGCGCCAGAGGCCATTCGGTGAAAGAAGTCCAACGGGGAGCGACGTTGTTGATGTGATCCGCGCCCGATGTATTCGTATTATCTACAATGGCCTGAATCACCGTGCCGGAATTTGCTCCGAATCCTACGTGATCGAGATAGATATTGCTGCCGCTACCATTGTCGAGAATGAAGCCACTGAGGGTAGTCGGGCCCGCGCCTGTAATGCCATTTGTGCCGGCGATCAGATGAAGCTGATGAGCAAAAGAGGCGCCCCCGAGTAGCCGGAACATATAATTTGCCGATTGCTCAAAATGATCGTACAGCCCATAGAGATAAACCTTTTGGCCAACCAGGCATCCGAATGAGTTGTAATCACAGTTGCTTCCGATGAACGCAGCCTCGCCCCCGTCGCTCTGCAGAATTCCTATTACACCGTCGAATATTTTCGCGTTCTGGTAGACGTCGAGTTCATTAAAGTTTGTCTTGCCAATTGTGTCGGCAAGATAGATTCCGATGTGAGCATTACGCACCTGCAAGTCATCATGGCATGTAGACCACTTATTGCTGCCCGTCTGATAGTCCACATAGAATCCGCTCACGGCTACATTGTTGAAGCAGAGGAAGTTCCCAAAAGCAGTGGAAGCACTGTAAATATTGTATGGATCGCCACCGTTATAGATACCGACGCTCGGAATAACTGCAGTAAGAGTTGCATCCGTCACGGGCCCGACATTCGCATGCGTATAGGAAATCGTGATGACGGAGGACGTCGCGTTGCCCTGGAGTACAAGTAAATCAGCGCCAGCAAGAAAATTAATAGACGAAGTAGAAAGATTGGTCATGCTATCTGGCGCGATAGTTAGATGAACCGGACCTGCGGCTACAGCGCTCACGATTGAAGTTGGAATCGATCCGCTAAGTGTCAACTGATTTGAGTTCACTTGCACGGTAAGGCCCGTCACAGAGGGTGAAGCAGACGCGCCAGGTCCATTGATCTGGCAAGGGCCGAATAATCCACCCGTACCAAAGTCATTCGGCTGATTAGAACTGTTTTGTGCCGCGACAAAAGCAGCTCCTGTCACGCCCGTATAGTTGAGAATCGCTCCGTTGCAGTTAATGCGCACGAACTGGCTCAGCGTGATTGGGCCAGCAAATGAATAGACTGTCCCCGGCGAAAGGTTCAGAATGGTCTGGTGTACTTGCGTGCCATTGGACAGCGTAACGAGCGGCCCTTGGCTTACAGTCACACCTTCCCATGATGATATGTCCTGCACGCCAGTGGTGGGGCACCATGCAGGCGCGATACTGGCTCCACAAGCTGCAAGGTTCATGGTCCCATTGACAGAGCTACTGCTCAAGCTACCAGGCGTGGCCGCGTCTCCCATTGCATCGACATCCAAATATGAAGCTGCGGAGCCGAATCGCTGATGTGCTCCGGGCACAAGCGTAACCATCTGGTTCCCGGCCGGAGCCTGCGCAATAACGCCTGTAGTTGTGCCACTCGGCTGGAATGAATTCGCGTTGCAGTCTAGAGCATTTCCGTGGATGTCGAAATGACTGGAGGAATATCCGCTCGGACATTGCTGAGGAAGCACGGCCCACGCCTGACTCGTCATCGAAGCATCGGCGAGACCATGAAAGTGCGGAGCCGTAACATCTCCGCTGGCAGTCAGCGCTCCGGTAATAAATGAGGGTCCCGCATAGCTCAATGTTTGCACATTGTTGGGAGTCCAGTTATCGAGTGACCAGGTCCCAGCCTGGCAGCGCGAATCTCCGCTGGTCGTGCAGATGTAGGCATAGCCGAGCATCATCGTCGTGCCAGCCACGTCATCGGTCACGTAAACCTTGTATTGGATGCCCATCGGAGAGGAGTAGGAGGACGATGCGATGTTGAGCGTGCCCTGCATCACGCCGTTGATTACGGTGCGCAGCACGGGCGCGCTGTGCACCGTGCCGCCACCGCCCGCCATGAAGTTCGTAGGACGGTACGCTGCATCGACCGGTTGGAAGTAGATCGTGCCGGACTGCAGCAGGTTGCCGGACGCGTCCTCGATTTTAGTAGCGACCACGGGCGAAAAATTCTGGGCAAAAGCAGAACTGGATAGGAGAAGAAGGATAAACGCGATTCTCTTCATGGCATTCCTGAAAGGGCCGCGCTCGGCGGCCTTGTGTTGGAAACCGATCAGTTGACTATCGGGCGGATAGAGGACGGCGCTTCTGGCGTTCCTGCACTGCCTGAACGGAAGCTCCTACGGAATATGGCAGATATTGACCCATTGCACGATGCACGGCAGCTTCTACGCTCGAAGGATCCTGTGAACCGGTCGCATCAACATAGACATGGTTAGTTGTGCCACCAAGAGCATGGTTGGGAATGATCGATCCAGATGCGCCGCTCGGCACATGCCAGACTTCCGGACCTTCCTCTCCCACGACGATGTCGCTGTCCGGAAGCGGCGTGCCACCGTTGGCGAAAAAGCCGCCGAAGGCTGATCCGATCGCGGAAAACAATCCTCCACCATTGCCATCGTCGCCGCCACCCCACTCGCCGCCGAAGCCCGGTAGGTTTGGAAGCTTGAGTCCGCCACCGCCGACACCTAGGCCTGCGATACGCACCCATGTTGCATTTGCTTCCGAACTACCGTCGGCTTTGCTGCCTCCGATGTTGAAGAACTTCTCGACACCCGATATCGCTGAACCCTCCGCACGCCGCAACCCGAGACCGGCGACAGATCGGAACAAGTCCTGTCCGGTCTGCCTGAAGCCGCGCCCGTTGACGATGTCATTGTTCAGCGAGTTCAAAGTGCCGGTGACAATGTCCCGCATTGCCGTGGCCGCGTCTTTCGACGAGGTCACGAACTGATTCAGGGCATCGTTGAATGCACCGCCGACCGTATTCGAGCGGATGTTCGCCTGATCGTTCGCCGACTCGATCTGCCGGCGCCCCTGCAGCTCCGCCAATTGATCCTCAAGTTGATATTGCTCATTGGTGTCGCCGCCGTTTTGCGCTGCCTGAATCGCGGCGATAAGCCGCGAATAGTCGCTCTGATATTGATTGGTGTGCAGCTGCGCAGCTTGCACCGCGGCGGCATATGGCGTTAGCTGGCCTCTCTGAAACTGAATGCCAATATTGTTTTCGGCGAGAGAAGCGGCGCTCCTGGACTGTATTTCGCCCAGATGGTCATAATGCTTTTCCAGCGCAGCGGCGAATTGCTGCTGTTTCTTCAGCACCTCATCATTTGTCTTATCGAGCGCATCGGCCCACTTCTGCGAGAGGTCGATCTGCTTCGTAATCTCTGACTCATCGGAGGCAGTCACGGACTGATATGCCTTGACCACATCGTCTCGCCATTTGATGCGATCATGAAACGCCTTATCGTCAATTGCTTTTAATCGTGCGGCATCGGCAGCTGCTTTGCGTGCTGCCTCGTCAGCGTCGGCGTCTCGCTTCTTATTGTTTTGCGCGATAGGCAGCACACCCTGCGCAACATTCTGCTGTCGTTGATCACGTTCCTGTTGCTGTGCAAGGAAAATATTGTCTCGAGCCCCGGTGAGTGCCGCGAGATTCGTCGATTGATCTCCTGGAATGAACCGCAAGAAGCCCAACGGTGTTCGAGGACTGAATATATCTTGCAGCCGCTGTCTCCCGGCGATGTTCTGGTTGTAATAGGCAAGAGCATTGTCCTGGTACTGATGAAGTCTGCCGAGAGCCCGATCTGCCGCTTCCTGATCACCGCGGCCGAGAGCGAGATCGCGCTCTCGGGCTGCCTGCTCCATGAGCTTATTGAAATTGTTTATGTTCCCATAAACATACTTAGTAGTACCCTCGCCGAGCAGTTGCGCGCCTGGACCATTTTCGTTTTTGCTGAGCAGGTCAGCCTGCTCCTGCGTTACCTTAGCGAGAGATGAAGCGAGTTCGTCAGCCTGCTTACGTGCCTCAGCCAGCTGCAGAGCAAGCGTATTCTCCGGCTTACCTTCGAGCTTCGCAATCTCGTTATCGAGACGAGCATTTGTAATCTCCAAAGCATCATTCACTGAACGCTGAGATAGGTTGAAAGACTCATAGCCCCTTTGAACGGCCTCGGGGATCTTGTTCACCTGCTCGATAAACTCATAGGTTTCCTTACCGAGCTTGGAGAAGATGGTTCCAACCGCTATCCCACCGACAAGTGGAAAGACAGCTTTAGCAATGTTCGAAAGCGCGGGCGAGAGCGCAATAAATCGTTCACCAGCACGCAGTAACCCAGTGAAGCCGCCCTCGGCAAGACGCAGGGAAGCGCTGATCGCCTGGACAGAGGTGACACTGCTATGCCCCGCTGCCTGGAAGGTCGAACCCATACGGGTGGCATTGCCGCCGGCGCGGTTGATCGCAGCGTTTACCTGCGTGATAGTCCGCGTGAACTGAGTCGACTCACCGACTACCCGGATGACAAGCTCGTTACTCTGCGCCATTTAACCCTTCCATTTCTTGTTCACCTGGTCGGTGATGGAGCTGGAGATCGCCTTCTCCGCGTCTGCAGATGCTATCTCGAAAGCCCCGCGAAAGAATGGATACGCTGCAACACTTCCAACTTCTTTGCCCGGGCCGCGCTTCTTTCCTGTGATCTTTTCAGCTTGGAATAGCCGCCTCTCACAAGGCGGTGCCCCTCATCCACAAATCTCGCTACATGCGCCGTCAGCTTCCCGAATCGCACAACATATTCGGAAGACTTCGGAACTTTCTGCACGATGACATCTGACTTAAGCGCCCCAGCTGGAAGCGAGTTACTGCCTTCATTCGGTCAACCGTCGGTTCGCTCCGGAGCTGCTTCAGAAACGGCATCTCGATACACCAATGCTCCTTCGCGGAGCGCAGTATTGACTATGCGATCCTGCATGTCCTGCGAGAGCGATTTCAGCTTTTCCTCTAAGGATTTGCTGTCGATCTGGATTCCGAATCCGTCTGGCATTCGATTTCCTTATGCGTTACGCCGAAGATGATATTCAGCGCCCGGACGAGCGTCTTTTGCGACGGCCTGCGTCTCTTTGGCTGCTTCGCCCACTTGCCGGGCATGAAGTCTGTTGTCTTCAGCGGTTTCTTCGGCCGGCCCATGGAGAAGTTCGCTGTCACTGCGGCGATCTGCGCAAGCATGTATTCGCTGTGTTCGCGCTCATACTCCCGGCGCTTGAGGAGAGCGTCCAGCTTGCGAGGCGTCAGCGCGTAGAAATCGGGATCAGACAGTTTGAGATCATAGCGGGCAATGGACCATAGCCTGAGCCATTGCTGCGCCCTGGTAAGTGATTTGGCGGCAGACTTTACTCTGCCGCCTTTGCGTTTCCCTCTGCGGGTTCCGGTTCAGGCATGGAACTGTTCCACGCATCGAGCAGGGTGACTGCGATCGACTGTGCATTAATCGGAGTCACCAGCTTGACCGCAGCCTCATACCCAAGTTTCGGCTGATACTTGCGGACGGCCGCGGCGAACAATGGCCGGATGGTCGAGAGTGTCTGTACCGGCATGCAGGCCAAAAGGTTCACGTTGTGACCTTCATTGTTCAGCTCCGCCTCGGCCTGAGCGAGGGATTCTAAGTCGAAGGCCAGAAAATAATCGACACCGCCGATCGCGACACTCACGGCATCTTCGGTCGGATCGGCGTGCACTACTTTATTTTTGCTCATTGAACATCCCCTTCGGAATTGGCCGACCAGCAGCAGGCTCAACAACGGAGAGGGTAACTTTAATACTTCCATCGAGCATCTTGTTTGCAAGCAAGAGGAAGAATTTTCCGATGCTGAACCTACCGCGCTTCACCTTCGACTCAGCGCGAACGCTGAGCATTATCTTGTTGGACAGACTCGCCACGGTCATCCTCCTCTTAACTGCCGATGGCTGCGGCGGTAACAGCCCAAGCACCATCAATCTCGAGCGTGACCTTGGCCGTGTTGATCTTATCCAGTTCCAGATCGATTGCTCCGGATTCGG
>JAATFH010000361.1 GCA_015655315.1 Terriglobales bacterium | reverse complement strand
CGGAAAGTTGTAGGTGCGAATCTTTTCGCTGCGGTCACCGGAGCCAACCTGCTGCTTGCGCTCTTTTGCGAGCGCCTGCTGCTGCTTCTCCATCTCTAGTTCATAGAGCCGGGCGCGCAACACGCGCATGCCCTTCTCGCGATTCTTGATCTGCGATTTTTCGTCCTGGCAGCTCACTACGGTGTTGGTCGGAATATGCGTAATGCGAACCGCGGAGTAGGTCGTGTTCACTGACTGCCCGCCGGGCCCCGACGAGCAGAACGTATCGATGCGCAGGTCCTTCGCCTCGATCTTGATATCGACATCCTCGGCTTCCGGCAGCACCGCAACCGTGATGGCGGAGGTGTGAACGCGTCCCTGTGTTTCCGTTGCCGGAACGCGCTGCACGCGATGCACGCCGCTCTCATATTTCAACTGCGAATACACCTTATTGCCTTCGATAATGGCGATGACTTCCTTCAGACCGCCGACAGAAGATTCGGAGCTGGAAAGCACTTCCACTTTCCAGCGGTGCAGCTCGGCAAAGCGCGAGTACATGCGAAAGACTTCAGCCGCGAAGAGCGAAGCCTCGTCGCCGCCGGTTCCGGCGCGGATTTCAAGAATGACGTTCTTGTCGTCATTCGGATCTTTCGGCAGCAGCGACAGTTTCAACTCTTCTTCAATCTTCGGCAGACGCTCTTCGAGCTGCGCCAGCTCTTCTTCCGCCATCGCGCGAATGTCAGGGTCAGTCTCATTCAGCATGGCCGTGGCGTCGGCGATACCGGTCTCTATCTGCTTATATTCGCGGTACTTCTCGACCACGCCTTCGAGGTCGCGATGCTGCTTGGCGATCTTCTGGTACTTCTGCTGGTCGGAAACGATCTCAGGTAAGGCAAGCTGTTCGCCCAATTCTTCGTAACGGGCTGCGATCTGATCTAAACGCTCAAACATGGTGGCTTCTCGTGCGCTCTGCGCGGTTGGCATGGATTCTTGAAAGCGGAAAAAAACGAGCGAATCGTATCGGCGGCGGGAGCCGCTAGAGAAGAGTGCCGTTCTGGAGAACGAACTGCATACTGTTATTTTATCGCGTTTTCGACCGCTGAAGAAGCCAAATCCACCGGACGGGAATGCTAGCCGGCACGCAGCATCTTATAGTCGATAAGATGAGCGCTGCCCTCGAAAGATTCGCGGAGCTGTGCGAACAGCTTTCCGCCACCAGCAAGAAGCTCGAAAAGCGCTCCCTGATCTCCGATTACCTGAAATCTCTGGCAGTCGAAGATGCCTCCCGGGCCTCCCTCTATCTCTCGGGCCAGCCCTTTCCCGAAACCGACCACCGCACCCTGAATGTCGGCGGCTCGCTGCTTTCCAAGGTCATCGCAAAACTCTCGGGAGCTGACGAGAATGCGATGTACGCGGCGTATCGGCGTCATGGAGACCTTGGCGCAGCTGTGTTCGATCTGCTCAAGGCCCGGCCTGATAACGCAGCGTCCTTGACCCTCGATGACGTAGAACATGCCTTCGCAAACATTGCCGCAGCAAAAGGCCCTTCCGGCAAGCAGCCGCTGCTCCTCGACCTGTTTGACAAGGCCGCGCCTGTCGAAGCCAAGTACCTCATCAAGCTCGTCACCGGTGATATGCGCATCGGCGTCAAGCAGAGTCTGGTCGAAGAGGCCATTGCCTTCGCCTATGGCGCGCAACCTGCCGAAGTGCGCCGCGCCGTGATGCTCACCGGCAGCCTGCCGGAAGTCACCGCGATGGCGATTGCCGGCAACCTTGAGCAGGCGCACATGCGCCTCTTCCACGCTCTCGGCTTCATGCTGGCCAGCCCTGTAGCGACTGTCGAAGAAGCTCTCGAACGCTTCAGCGAAGAAATCACCGCCGAGCACAGCGGAGCATCGGAAGCGCTTCCGGAAGAAGAACGGAAGGCCGAGCACGCCGTTGTAGAGGCCGCCGAAGTGACGCCCCAGCGGGCCGTCCGTGAAGCGCAGCTGGAAGACAAATACGACGGCATCCGTGCGCAACTCCACTGCGGCGACCCCAGCCAGCCCGGACGGGTAGCGCTCTTCTCGCGCAATCGCGACGACCTCAGCGAAAGCTTCCCCGAACTCATCGAAGCCTTCGAGCAGATTCAGGAACCAGCGATTCTCGATGGCGAAATCGTTGCCTGGAATCCGTCCGAGCAGCGTGCTCTGCCCTTTACCTCTTTGCAGCAGCGCCTTGGACGGAAACGCGTCTCCCGCGAAATGCGCGAGCGGACGCCGGTCGTCTTCGTAGCCTTCGATCTGCTTTATTCCTTCGAAGAGCTTTTACTGGAGCGCCCTCTGCTCGAACGCCGCAGCGCGCTGGAGACGTTTGTCGAAAGGCATGCGGAGGCAACCATGAACGGCACGCAGCGCGGACAGGCGCATCTCTTCGCCGACAGCGCAATCCATCGCTTTCCTTATCTCATCCTCGCGCCCGCGGTTCGTCTGCAAAGCGCAGAGCAACTGGACCGTGCCTATACGGAAGCACGCGAGCGCGGCAACGAAGGCGTCATGCTCAAGGCTCTGCACAGCATCTACCAGCCGGGCCGCCGTGGGCTGGCCTGGCTCAAGCTCAAGCGTGAGCTGGCTACTCTAGACGTGGTTGTAACCGGCGCAGAATACGGTCACGGACGCCGGGCCGGAGTGTTGAGCGACTATACCTTTGCCGTAAGAGATGGCGATGACCTGAAGAACATCGGCAAGGCCTACTCTGGTCTGACCGATGCCGAAATCGACGAGCTGACGAAATTCTTCAAAGAACATACGCTTGAGGACTTCGGCGGATTCCGCACCGTCGAGCCGCTGATCATCCTCGAAGTCGCCTTCAATAACATCATGCGCTCCGACCGTCATGACAGCGGTTTCGCGCTGCGTTTTCCGCGCATTCTACGCATTCGGAACGACAAGCCTGTTAGTGAGATCGATACGCTGGAACGGGCAGAAGAGATTTATAACGCTCAGCCGGATAAGCCAGAAGAAAGCTAGGTTTTATCGAAGCCGCAAAGCACGGTGTCATTCTGAGCGCGCAATCCGCGCGAAGAATCCAATAGGCTCTGAATATTTGGCAAAGGCGTCTGTTTTCTGGCTGGAAACTTGAGAGTGTCTTGCTTGGAGAAATATTGGCTGGATTCTTCGCGCGGATTGCGCGCTCAGAATGACATCTTCCTCTGTATCCTATCAACGCTCAGTGGCTATGCCCGTGATGACCATGCCCGTGCGCATGAAGCTGCACTTCCTCCACCGTCATCACGCACCCGTGCGCGACCTCGCAATCGACGTTCTCAAATTGAATCGTCGTGTGCGTGATGTGGAAGCGTGCCTGCAGAGTCGTCTTGATTTCCACCAGAATGCGGCTGCTCTCCGACGGCGGAATATCGGCAATGGTCACATGACTGGCCAGCGCATGCGTCTGCGAGCCCAGGCTCCAGACGTGCAGGTCATGGACGTCTTCGACACCTTCGATCAATTGCAGCGAATTGCGAATTTCGTTGAGGGAGATACCCCGCGGCGTGCCCTCCAGCAGAATATTCAGCGTCTCTCGCACGATCGAAATCGACGACCAGAGAATGAGCGCGGCAATCGCCAGCGACAGAACCGGATCCATCCAGGACTGCCCGGTCCACAGAATCGCAGCGCCGCCAACAATCACCGCCGCCGTAGAAAGCGTGTCGCCCAGCATGTGAATGAACGTGCTGCGTATATTCACATCGGTATTCACGCGCCACAGCAGCGCGGCGATCACGCCATTCATCAACACGCCCGCAGCCGCCACAATCATCATCAAGCGCGGCTGCACATGCACCGGCTCGCTCAGGCGGCGCACCGCCTCCATTGCAATCCAGCCGGCAATCACGATCAGCGTCAGCGCGTTCACAAATCCGGCCAGCACACCCGCGCGCTGATAGCCGAAGGTCTTGGCATCGGTGGGCGGACGGCTTTGAAAATATACGGCGACAAAGGAGAGCAGCAGGGCCAGCGCGTCGGAAATATTATGCCCGGCCTCGGAGATCAGGGCCAGCGAATGAGCGCGCAATCCGGCAATAAACGTCAGCACCACATAGGCAAGCGTCGCCATGAGCGAAAACTGCAGCACGCGCTGCGTTTTGCCAGTAGGTGCTCCGTGAACATGCATGAAATTAGTGTATGCCGCGTCCGATCAGGGCTTCAACATGCTCTGCATGAAAGGATCAGGCCAACGGTGCCGTTCGCGAACGGGATGAATTCGCCACGGTACTCGGTACCGGGATGGAATTCGCCGTTCCCCGCAGGCCGCTCCACGTCTCGGCGATGACAATGCTGTTTTCCGGCTTGTGCGTGTCATAGCGAACGGAGCAGGGAAAGCCCAGGTGACAGTCATGGATTTCGATCAGGTCGCGCAGAGGGGTCACATCCTGCGAGCATTCGTAGATGACGCCGCCGATTTCATATTTATAGAGAAGCAGTTCCATGCCGGTGGGCCGCCCACTCTCATCCGGAGCGAGTTCCGAGATATCCAGCAGCGTCCCGTCAATAATCCGGCCCGTCTGGACCAGGAAATCCCGGCGCTGACGCTCGATCT
>JAATFH010000011.1 GCA_015655315.1 Terriglobales bacterium | reverse complement strand
CCTGCGCGACGTATGCGGCTTCAGCTATGACGTGGTGAATGCAGTGCTTGCGGCTGGCTTCGAGGACGTTCGCGATGCGATTTCGCGCGCGGAGGCGCTGACGGCGGTTCGCGGGTCGGAAGATTTTGCCGCGATTTCGGCTGCGTTCAAGCGCAGGAAGAATATCGTGCGGCAGGCTTCGGAGAAAGGCCTGAACGCAGGCGAGGCTGTATCGGATGCGGTGCTCACCGATCCGGCGGAGCGTGCGCTTTACGGTGAGTCGGGCAAATTGGCTCCAATCGTTGAGAAGTTGCGGAGCGAGCGCAAGTACCGGGAAGCTCTGGAGCAGATTGCTACGCTGCGGCCGCACGTCGATCTCTTTTTCGACAAGGTCATGGTGATGGTTGACGATGCGGCGGTGCGTCAGAACCGTCTGGCGCTGATTGCCAGCGTGCTTGTGGGCTTATCGTCGATTGCTGACTTCTCGGAAATTGTCACGGGATAGAGTCAGTCCATCGGAGCGTCCGTTCAAACGCTTGCGAACCTTCCTCTATGTTGACATGGAGAGTCTCAATCGACTATTTATTAGCCAATTGAGGCGCATTCCTCTAGTTCTACTTTAAGTATTTCTTCTTTTACTCTTCGCGTAAAAGACGCGCCGGATCTACGGACTGCGCACGTCTTGCCGGGACCAGGGTGGCAATGGTTCCGAGCAGCAGCATGGTCAGAACCACGCCGATGAGTACCACCGGATCGTGCGGGGTGGCCTGGTAGACGATGTGGGCAAGCACTCCGCTGGCCAAGACGCCGAGAATGAGTCCCGCGATCGATCCGCTCAGCAACAGAAAGACAGGACGGGCCAACGCGGCGCGCATGAGCTGCATGGGCTGCGCGCCCAGGGCGACGCGGATGCCGAGTTCCTTCATGCGCTTGGTGACGCTATAGGAGGCCATCCCGAAGATTCCGGTGACGGCAAGCATGGCAGCCAGCAGACCCATGACGCCCAGCGTAGCGGTAGCTGTTTGTGAGGGGAAGAGTGCAAATTGAAGTGCCTGCTGCCAGGTATTGATGTGGAAGGGGAGGCTGGGGTCCACGGCATGGATGAGGCGCTGCAGAGATGGTACGACCTCGGAGCGCATCGCCTGGGAGCGGACGACGAGGAAGAAGTTGCTGTGCGTGTCCTGGGCAAGCGGTAAGAACATGGCCGCTTTCTGATCTTCGGCCAGGTTGAAATATTTACCGTCTTCGACGACGCCTACGATTTCGTAGACGGCTTTACTGCCGCGCTTGAAGCGCAGACCAATGGCAGACTTGTTTCCGGAAGCGATGAGCCGGGCGAAGGTGGCGTTGACGATGGCGACTCTGGGCGCATTGCTGTCGTCGTGCCAGGTGAAGTCGCGGCCCTGAAGCAGATGCGTACCCGCGGACTGGAAGTAGCCGGGCGAGACAGAGTAGCGCATGGCATCGGTGAAGCTGGTGGAGTCGCGGAAGTCGGTAACGTCGGGACGATAGACGTTGGAGTCGCTGCTATTGACTCCCAGCGGAACCGCGTCGATGGCGCCGACAGAGAGCACGCCGGGGATCTGCGAGGCCTTTTCGATCAGCTGCTTCTGCACGGAAACAGTCTGATCGTCGGAGTAGCCAGCCATGCTGGTGTCAGTTCCAAGCAGGGTTACTCCCTGGGGGTTAAAGCCGAAGTTGGCATGGAGGGAACGCACCATGCCACGCAAAGCGACCAGGGAAGCGGTTACTAGCAGCGTGCAGATCGTGATCTGTACCGCGAGGAGAATATCGCGCAAGGTCAGGCGGCGGAAGATCGCCGCGGGTGCGAGGCCACCTTCATCGCCTGCGCGGCGTCGATCGTCTGGATCTGGCGGGCTGGCAGCAGGCCGAAAAAGATGCCGCTGGCCAGGGAAAGCAGCAGCGCGACGGCATAAACGACGGGATCGGGTGCGACGACGACGTGTATGGGAACCTCGATCAGAGGCTGCCAGCGGCTGAGTGCCTGCAGAAGAACTGCGGCGATGACAGTGCCGACGGCTCCCCCGATAAGCGCGACGATGACGGACTCCGTGAGCAGCTGCCGGACCATGTTCCAGCGGCTGGATCCGATGGCGAGACGGATAGCCAGCTCGCAGCTGCGGTCGGCGGCACGAGCGGCGAAGATGCTCGCGAGGTTGGCGCAGGCCGCCAGCAGAACCAGGACCGCCATGAACATGATTCCGAAGAGAAAGGCGCGGGTGGGCGAGCCGAAGCCTTTGCCAAGAAGCCCGGGATGGACGAGGTAGGCGTCAAGGGTCTCATCTTCGGGGTGGATTTTGGAGAGCTGACGGGCGATGGCGTTGAGGTTTTCTGTGGCCTGCTGCTCGGTGACGCCGGATTTGAGCCGTCCGACGATGTAAATCTGATGATCGCTGCGCGCGCTGAGGTAGTCGCTGCCGTCCAGATCCTTCTCGTTGACCATGGGAAACCAGAAGTCGGGCCACCACATGAGTTCTATGCCATGGAAGGATGCTGGCGCGACGCCGATGATGGTGTAGGGGTGTTTGTCGAACCGGATGACGGAGCCGATGGCGCGGGGATCGCCGTTGAGACGGTCATGCCAGAAGCCATAGCTGACGACGACGTAAGGTATCGAGTTGGGGCCGTGCTCGTCGGAGGCGTGGAAGAAGCGGCCCTGCGCGGGCTGGATTCCCAGCATATCGAAGTAATTGCTGGACGCCTGATAGCCCCAGAGCTGCGCGACGCTCGCCTGCTGCGATCCGGATGAGGGGATGCTGACGCCTGCTCCGGTGAAACTATAAGCGGCAAGGCTGCTGTAAGTCGTATTTTTGTCGCGGAAGTCGACATAGTCAGGATAGGACTGCGAGTCCCAGCCAGCGTGCATGCGGGAGACCTGGTAGAGATTGTTCGGCTCCGGGACGTTCAGCGGACGCAGGACAAGGGCGTTGAGAACGCTGAAGACGACTACGTTAGCTCCGACGCCGAGAGCGAGCGTGAGAACGGCGGTGAGAACGAAGCCAGGCGACTTGCGGAGCCTTCGCAAGGAGAAGCGGATGTCCTGAAGGAGGGAATGCATCTCAGACGCACCTCTCAAGACGAGGATGCATTTGGCCTGCCAATTATTTTGCGGCTTTACTTCTGTAGATTCAGGAGTTTTAGCTGGATCGCGCTAGGTGCATGTTCGGAATTGAAGACCGGCTGTTCGCAAACGGACAGAATGTCAGCGCCGGAACTGGCGGCGGAGTGCGCGAAGGAAGAAAGTGATCAAGGTGGAGGTCAGAAGCAGTTCGAGGAGGGCCAGGGATCGTCCCCAGGGATAGGCGGGCTGGTAGATGAGTTCCTTTTGAAAGCCGGCGACGGAAAGCGCGGTCATGAGACTGTGGCCGAAAAAGGCGAGAGCCGCAGCAATGCGCGGGCCGTTGTAGGCGTGGATGTAGTCAGAAAAGTCGCCGTAGCTTAACGGTGAGAGCAGCGGCGGGGCATTGCCCTGGGTATCCGGTTTGGACACGACGAGGCCAGGCAGCGGGAAGAGAAGGGTGAAAACGGCAAGGACGACGACGAGAGCGAGCAGAGGGCGCACGTAGCTTTCCCCGTACTCGCTGGCGTAGCGGTACCAGGCGACGAGGCCGAGGTTGCGGTGCAGCCAGCGGACGGCTCTGTTTTTACGCGGGCTGTGAAGGCGCTTCATCTCCATTTCGCCGTAGTGGAAGTCTCCTGCCGTCCAGTAATCCTTGCGGTCGTCGTAATTCTTTTTGAGTTGCTGGTAGGTTTCGGCGATGAGGGAATAGTCGCGTTCATTCGGTTCGTCCTCAGCGGGCGCGAGATCGGGAGCGGCTTCGAGGTCGACGGACTCTTCAAAAAGTCGGCCCTTGCCATTTGAGCGTGCGCTCCAATGGACAGAAGAAAACGTCAGGCGGGAGACGTCGCAATTGTAGAAAAGCGCCTGTCCGAGATGGTTGCGGTAGAAGACGGCAGCCTCGGGAAGCATGAACTGCGTGACGGAAAAGATCGGGCCGGGCAACTGGCCGCCGTCCTGACGGAATTTTGTTTCGCGGAATTCGACGCCGGCATGGAAGACGGCTTCACCGAAGTTGGCCTTTTTCAGAAATGTTGTGTGATCGAAATCCACGTTAAGGGTAAAGCGGGTCCAGAAGAAATCGGCATCCTGTTCGAAGGTGGCGTAGGCGAAGAAGGCGCGCTGAAAGAAGTCGGCATTGCCGAAGTCGGCTTCGTTGTGGAAGACAGCGCGGGCGAAGACGGCATCACCTTCGAATTTGACGCTGCTGAAGATGGCCTCGCCGGCAAAAGACGAGTTGTTGAATCCGGCTTCTTTGAGAAAGCGTGCCATGACAAAGGAAACATCGTGCGCGAAGTCGGTGCTGAAGTGCGTCTCGCCTTCAAAAACCGCGCTGTGAAAGTTCGCCTTGGCGCCGAATTGCGCGCGCGTGAAGCTGGCTTCGTCCTTGAAATGAGCACTCTCAAAAGTGGCGCCGTGCTCGAAGACGGCGCTGTAGAAATTCGCTTCCTGCGAGAAGACGGCGTTGTTGAAGATGCACATCGGAGGGAAAGTACGGACCATGTATTGCGCGGTGGGAAAGACGAAGCGAGTGAAGTCGGCGACGCCGCCGGACGCAGCGTTCTTCACGATCGAGTTGATTTCCTGTTGGAACTGGGCGTCGTCCTTTGCCGGGTCGAGCGAGTGCATGAGGCAGACAGGGATTGGATCGAAGGTGGGCGCGGCATGAAGCGGGAGGCCGCAGAATTTGTTCTGGTGCATGAGCACGGGGCAGAGCGGCAGGTGCGTGACGGGCTGGGCTTGCCACGATGTGGATGGAGCGCTCATGTCGAGGGATTGTAGCAAGACCTCCCTCGACATGGGGCTTTTACTTTTGCAGCTTACTGCGGGGCGGGAACAGGAGCGGGTGCGTTGATGTCGTGCTGATCGAGGAGTTCCAGGTCGAAGATGAGATTTGCCTTGGGCGGAATCTGACCACGGCCCTGCTCACCGTAAGCGAGCTGCCAGGGAATGAAGAGACGTCGTTTGCCGCCTACGTGCATGCCTTCGAAGCCTTCGTCCCATCCGGGGATGACGCGGTGCATGCCTTGCGGGAATTCGAAGGGTTGGCCGCGATCAACAGACGAGTCGAACTTCGTTCCGTCTTCAAGCCATCCGGTGTAGTGAACTTTGTATATCTTTCCCGCCGCCGCGAGGTCGCCGGTGCCTACGGTGATCTCCTGGTAGCGCAGGGCGAACTCGTATTTGATTGGCCCGGTGACTGCGGGAATGGTTTTGGGAACGACGGGAGGTGGGAGCGGCTGCGCCGGTGCTGCGCGGTGCAGGGTGGTGGATGGAGTGTGATGCGTGGTTGTTTTCGGTGCCGTGGTTTGCGCAGCAACCGAGGCGGCCAGCAATCCCAGGCATGCAACGAGAGGCAGGTGGTGTTTTTTGAGATTTTCCATGGGCAACATCCGCAACATATCGTGCTTGAGGCAGGATGTAAAGGCGATGGCCTTGTGCAGGGGGTGTATTCCGTTATCTCCGCGGCCTGCGCTGGTTTTGGTTTTCAGTGCAGGCCGCGGTGGATAGATTCTTACTGGTGCGGACGCTGTTCCGGAACTGTCGGCGGTGGAGGCACATTGCCCAGTGCCGCTGGATCTTCCTCTTTTAACTCCGGCAGAGGAGCTTCGAGTGCCAGCTGCAGCACTTCATCCATCGAATCGACAAAGTTCAGCTTCATGACGCTCTTCAGGTTTTCGGGAAGATCGGCCAGGTCTTTCTGATTGTCCCGGGGAAGAATCGCCTCAAAGATGCCTGCGCGATGGGCGGCGAGGAGCTTTTCTTTGAGGCCTCCGATGGCCAGAACCTTGCCGCGCAGCGTGATCTCTCCCGTCATCGCGATGTCGCGGCGAACCGGAATCTTAGTGAGGGCGCTGGCGAGCGCTGTACCCAAAGTGATGCCCGCTGAGGGACCGTCCTTGGGGATGGCGCCTTCGGGAACATGGACGTGAATGTCGATGTTGCGGTAAAAGTCGCGCGGCAGGCCGAGATGGTGGGCGCGGCTGCGGATGTAGGAGAGCGCGGCCTGCGCCGACTCTTGCATCACATCGCCGAGCTGGCCGGTGAGTGTGAGCTTGCCCTTGCCGTCGATGATCTGAACTTCGGCAGGCAGGATGCTGCCGCCGACTTCTGTCCAGGCCAGGCCGGTGACGAGGCCGACTTCCCTTTTCTCGTG
>JAATFH010000122.1 GCA_015655315.1 Terriglobales bacterium | reverse complement strand
TCTCGGAAGGCAAATCGTAGCATCTCATCGAGAAACTGGGCAAACCAGACGGAACCGTCTCACTCTCGGAACTATCCGGGGCTTCTTGACGTAGAAGATGTCACGGGACGGACGAAGGATAGTTGTGTCCCGCCTAGCGCGATTCTGCGTATACAAGCGGAGGGGGTAGGACATGGCCATGTTCAAAGATCAACTGAAGCAGGTGATACGCAGGCTTGGCCGTGCGCCACTGTTTACAGCGATCACGCTGCTAACGCTTGCCATCGGAGTGGGAGCGAACACAGTCATTTTCAGCGTGGTGGACGGCGTGCTCTTGAAGCCCTTGCCCTACCCGCATCCCGAGCAGTTGATCGGCGTATGGCACACCGCACCTGGAATCAACATCAAAGATCTGAACATGTCACCGTCGATCTACTTCATCGACAGGGAGCAGAACACCACGCTCCAGGACATCGGCGTCTACGATAACGACTCGGCGAACGTCACAGGCGCAGGCGAGCCGGAACACGTACGCGGGATTGATGTCACCGATGGGACGCTGCCGATTCTGGGCGTAGCTCCGGCGTTGGGACGCTTGTTTTCACGCAGCGACGATGCGCCGGGCACGCCGCAAACTGTGCTGCTCTCCTATGGATACTGGCAGCAGAAGTTTGGCGGAGCCACGTCTGTTATCGGACGCTCGATCACCGTCGACGGAAAGCCGCGGGAAATCATCGGTGTCCTGCCGAAGGGGTTTCATTTTCTCGATGAGCAGGATGCCGCGCTGTACATGCCCTTCCAATGGGACCGTAGTAAGACCAAGCTCGGCAACTTCAGCGAACGCGCCCTTGCCCGTTTAAAGCCTGGAGCCACGATAGAGCAGGCCAGCGCCGATATGGCTCGACTGCTGCCAGTGGTTCTGCGAAGCTTCCCCCCACCGGAAGGATTCAGTGCCGGCCTCTTTGAGAAAGCAAAGTTCGCGCCGAATCTACGGCCATTGAAGCAAGATGTCGTAGGTGATGTAGGCAATGTGCTGTGGGTGCTGATGGGATCGATTGTCCTGGTTCTCCTGGTCGCCTGTGCGAACGTGGCAAACCTCCTGCTCGTGCGTGTTGAAGGACGCCGACAAGAGCTGGCGATTCGCTCCGCGCTCGGCGCGGGCTGGAGACAAATTGCGGGCGAACTGCTGTTCGAGAGCGTTGTCCTTGGAGTTGCAGGCAGCCTGATCGGTCTGGCATTGGCCTACGGAGCATTGCGCATTCTCGTTGCGATAGCCCCCACTGGTCTGCCGCGCATTCACGAAATCGGGATCGATCTCCCTGTTCTGCTCTTCACTCTCGGGCTCGCGCTTTTCACCAGCCTGCTCATTGGTTTCATCCCGGTGATCAAGTATGCGGGTGCAAATGCGAGTAACGGTCTTCGCGAAGGTGGCCGCGCTCTGAGCCAGAGCCGCGAACGGCACCGCGCACGCAAAGCCCTGGTAGTTGTACAGGTGGCGCTGGCACTTGTCCTGCTGATCTGCTCGGGATTGATGATCCGCACATTTCGCGCGTTGATGCATGTCTCTCCCGGATTTGTGGGACCCGATACAGTCCAGACTTTCCGTTTCTACATTCCGGAAACGCAGATACCGGATACCCAACCCGAACGCGTCGTGCGCATGGAGCAGGACATTCTCAACAAAGTAGCTGCTATTCCGGGTGTTTCCGCCGTCAGCTTTTCAAGCACAGTTCCATTGGACGGGTCCGATTCGAACGATGTCTTGTTTGCAGAGGATCATGCGACCAGCGAGGGTGAACTGCCGCCGATACGTCGCTTCAAATTTATCTCACCTGGATTCTTCGCAACGATAGGCACGCGGCTGGTCGCCGGTCGCGATCTTACCTGGGATGACACTTATCAGAAAAGGCCCGTTGCCATCATCTCCGCGAATTTCGCGAAAGAGTACTGGCATGACGCGAACAGCGCGCTTGGTAAGAGAATCCGTGTGGCGAGTACCGACGACTGGCGTGAGATTGTCGGAGTAGTAGAGGATGTGCACGACGACGGCGTAGATAAAGCCGCTTCCTCCTCCGTCTACTGGCCGGTCATGATGGACCGCTTCGAGGGTCAGAAGCTGCAGCTGCGCCGCAGTGTCGCTTTTGCTATCCGCAGTCAGCGCGCCGGCTCGCAGACTTTTATGAAGGAGATCCAGCAGCAAGTCTGGTCAATCAATTCCAATGTGCCGTTGGCCAATCCTGCAACTCTCGGTGAGCTTTACACCAAATCCATGGCGCGGACTTCCTTTACGCTGGTAATGCTCTGCATCGCGGGGAGCATGGCCCTGCTGCTCGGTATCATCGGAATTTACGGAGTCATTTCCTATTCCGTGTCGCAGCGCACACGCGAGATCGGCATTCGTATGGCGCTGGGGGCACAACGGAGCACGCTGACGGCACTCTTTGTACGCCAGGGATTGTTGCTTACAGGCATCGGCGTAGCGTGCGGTCTCGTTGTCGCCTTCATTACGATGCGGCTGATGTCATCACTCCTCTTCAATGTGAGCCCGGTCGATCCCATTACCTACATCACAATCACTGCCGGCGTTATAGCAACCGCCTATCTCGCCTGTTATCTACCCTCTCGCCGCGCTGCGACAGTCGACCCGGTGCATGCGTTGCGGGCCGAGTAGCTCATCATCGGCTAGGAGATTAGAAACTTCGTCTGAATTGCGACGCTGACAGCTAGCCCTTCATCAAGACTTCAAAAGAGTAGTGCATGAAGGTCTTCAAAGGCGCGTCGCTTTTCTCTGCCTGCGAGCGGACAAGAGCACCCTGCCAGCTGTTAAGCAGAAATCCAGAGAGAGCTTGGGCGTCGGTCTCCGGCGGCAACTCTTTCTGCTCCACTGCCAGGTGAATGACGGATGCGATGGCGCTCTGCCATTCTCTGAAGGAAGTGCTGAGATGCTTTCTCAACAGATCACTCTCTGCCGCGATCTCAAAGCTGAATCGACCCATCATGCATCCGGGGATGGGGCCTTTCTGGCCGTAAATCCTGATGAGGTCGGTGAAATAGCGCTTCAGACGTTTCATCGGGGAAATACTGGAGTCGTTGAGAACTGTCTCTGCATGTTCGGCTTCCTGGCAGACATACCTGTTTAGCGTAGCTACTGCAAATTCTTCCTTGCTGGCGAAGTGATGGTAGAACGAACCCTTTGGCACGCCCGCTGCTTCAAGGATTTCCTTGAGACCTGTGGCGTTGTATCCGTGCCGGTGCATAAGCCCGACACCAACGTCGATCAGATGGTCGCGGGTGGATTTCTCGACCATGGGACTCCTTCTCTCGATTCCATTTCTATCAAGTATTGCGTGGCCTCCAGATATTCGCAAAGCCACGCAATGCCGAGATCATTTATAGCTGCGCTTTTTAGACGATGGCGTATCGCGCGGCCGGCGTTTTGTGCGACAGATTAGGTTGGAGCGCCTTTCGTGCAGCTTCGAACTTTTCCCAATCCGCGATTTCGGGAAGTGAGGGAATGGTAATCAACTCACCGTGATCAAGCCCCGCCAGAGCGGCGTCGACCATGTTCTCCGTAGTCATCACCTTCTCGCTGGGGAGGTGCTCCAGCGGAACTCCCGCCTTTCCCCAGAAAGGAGTCGCTGTTATGCCGGGAAGCACAGCCTGGACGGTGATGCCTTTTCCTGAAACTTCATTCTTGAGAGCCTGGGTAAAGCTGACCACGTACGCTTTAGAGCCGCTATAGGTGCCATTCAGTGCCTCCGGTGCGAGGGCTACAATGGAGGAGATGTTGATCAGTAACCCGTTGTTGCGAGCTATGAAACCGGGCAAAGCGGCCAGAGCCAGCCGGGTAAGCGCGGTGACATTGAGGTAGATCATCGATTCGAGATCGTCGATGTTCGAGTCGAGCAGCTTGCCAGCGGAACCCGCGCCTGCATTGTTGATGAGGGCCGTGATGGTTGGGTCAGAACTGAGACGCAGGGCTACGCGCTGGACGTCTTCTTTAACGGTGAGGTCGGCCGGCAGGGTCTCGATCTTGCGGCCTGTGTCCTGAATCTGTGCTGCGACTTCATTGAGCTTTTGGTGATTGCGTGCGACGAGGATGAGATCGTAGCCGCGTTTTGCGAGGCGGTCGGCGTAAACGGCGCCGATGCCGGTGGAAGCGCCGGTGATAAGAGCAGTGCCTTTGAGTGCTTGTGCTGACATGAATGAATCCTCCTGATCATTGAGGCATTTCCAGCCTCGCACTCATATAGAGTAGACCGGTTGGTCTATAGATTCATTTTCCTGTAGACCGCATTGTCAATGTGACCAGTAAGGGGGATCGATCGGAGAAGAGGGTGCGTGGGTAGGACGCCCTTATTGGATTGCTCCACTGCCGAAACCGCTCTCAATGCACTTACAGTGGATAACGCTTGAAGGGGCCGGACTTTCTCCTCTGCTGGATGCAAAAGTAAAAGTCCGGCCGTGGATGTGGTTGAAAAATTCGGAGATATATCTCAAGTCAACATGATGTCCAAAACTTAGGGAGTGTGTTGGCGAATAATTTCGAGGACTTCTTCCGTGGCTTCTAGGGGTTTTTCGGGGCGGGGAATCTCGGCTCCGGCGGCGAGAAGAGTTCGTGCCACAGCAGGATAGTTGCCTGTGTCGCGGTTCCAGCTGTGCTGCGAACCGTGAAGCGCCCATGCGAGCGGGCTACCGCCGTGTTCCGTTTCAAAGACGTTGATGGGAGCGTTGTGGGCGATGAGATCACCGACCGCATCGGCATTCCCATGCCAGGCGGCAAAGTGGAGTGCGGTCTGGCCTGTGTCCATCGCCGGGTTAGAGGGCCAGCCTGCGGTGAGCAGCCAGTGGAGGGCACGCGTGTTGTTGCGCACAGCCACACCAATAATGCGGCGGGCAGCGTTGGCGGAAAGCTTCTGGAACAGTTGCGGCTGATTAGTAAGGATGCGCTGGAAGTAGGCTTCTTCTCCAATTTCGGCAGCGTTGATCAGGCGGAGCCAATTGGGGCTGCGCTGCATGAGGAGCGCGAAGACTTCAGGATGTTCAAACTGGTGGGCAATCATGTGCGGCGACTTGGTGAAGCCGAAACCGTAGTTGTAAATGCTGCCGCCTGATTTGGGGTTTTGCTTGGGAAAGGAGCGTTCGCTGACAGTGACGCGAATGGTCTCAGGATCATCGTTGAGAATTCGCTCGACGAGTGCGAGGTCACCAACCGCAGACGCCATCAGGATATCGGTCTGTGCTCCGCGGGAGATGAGGAATCGCACGATGTCATGCCGATAGGGCGCTTGCCACTCCATGTACTGCCTCGATGAAACCAAATACTGCGCGGCGGTGGATTCATGGTCGATGTCGCGGGCGTCAATGTCCGCGCCGTGGTCGAGCAGAAGCGCGGCTATTTCGACAGTCGCCGCGAAATGCAGCGGAAGCTGGCCGTCGCCGCCTCGTGCGTGGACGAGTTGCGGGTTCTGGGCGAGAAGCTCACGGACACGATCGATCCTGCCGAGCCGGGCGGCGGCGTGAATATCGACGACAGCTCCGCGAGAGATGAGGTAGTCCGCGAGCTTGGGGCTGGCGGAATCGAGAACGCCGAAGCTGCCTGCCCACCAGCGCGTGCGTTCGTTGATGTTTGCGCCAGCGTCGAGCAACGCGTCGATGATCTCGCGATTTTCTTTGTGAACGGCAGCAATAATGGCCGGTGCGTCGAATCCATAATTCGGCAGCGGTTCGTTGATGCGCGATTTCAGCGACGGATTACGGACGAGAACTTCGCGGACGAGCGATGCGTTGTTGGTTTTGATGGCCGCGGTGAGAGCTTCGACAGGATCGTCAGACGCTAACTCGATATGAAGCTTGAGCGCGGGCCAGGTCTCGAAGCCGTACTCGCGGGCTATGACGTGAAGGGCGTCGGCGAGCTTCGGCGTCGTGGTGATGTTGCAGTGAGAGAAACGTGCTGTGGCTTCTGTCTCGGACGCGAGGGCGTCGCGCAACAGAGTGCGAGCCTGATTTTTGAGATGTTCGAGGTTAGGGCGTGCGGGAAGTTCCCGAATAGACATGACTCACTCCTTCTTTTGAGTCCGCGATCCGCTGCGTCGGACGAGAAGAGAGTGGGTTGTGGCGTACCGGAAGTACAAAGGTGGGATGATCCCTTTCCGCGGACGGGCTGCACCCTTGTGTGCAAGTTGAGATTACCAGTCCTGGTGGAGTGAGGTCTAGACAGGGAGATTAAAAGCAGGGAAAAGAGCTCATGTTCAGATGAACGCGGCATCGTCTAAGTATGGCGGTGGATGCGTAAGCGCATTCCCCGCCATGCTCAGGTTCAATGGTGACTTTGATTGCCCAGGAACTCTGAAGTCAGATTAGTTGAAGGACTCTCCAACCAGCTCTTCGCTTTTCTTCCAGAGCGCTTCGGCATTCTTTGGATCGAGCGCATACGCGCGTACTCCTTCGTTGAGAAGGCCAAGAGTTACGGTGTCCGATACAATGTCGCTGACGTGGCAGTTCTCGCAGTACCGTCCCCCAATCGCTTCGGCTGGCGCAACGACACCAGCCCACACGGAGGTTGCGGCTCCCTGAGGAACCGTCTTCCACTCAAAGGAGCCCTTACCCTCTGCTGCCGCCTGCTCGTTGATCTGTTTGAGCATCGCCTCGATGTGGCCCGGTTCCATGTGACGAGCCAACTCGGTCTGTATGCCTCCTGGATGCACGGCCGCAGCGCGTACGCCACGCTCCCGGTGCCGCTGGTCAAAAGCCACAGCAAAGAGGATGTTCGCTGTTTTCGATCGGCCATAAGCAACAAAAGGGTCATAAGCTGTCCGCTCGAAGTTGGGATCGTCGAGATCGACATTGGAGAAGCGGTGGCCGGC
>JAATFH010000009.1 GCA_015655315.1 Terriglobales bacterium | reverse complement strand
TTAGCGTGAATGGTGCGTGATGTTGTCGGCATGGTAGGGGGTGATAGCCCTGCGTGCGTTTAGCTGTGGTCAGCGAGAAACTTCTTCCACTCGTCGCGTCGAGGATCACGAAGCGGGTCAAATACTGTCGCGAGATGCAGCGCGTTCAACAGCTCTTTCACCTCGCCAAGCTCGACACGTCGGCGAGGTTCTGCGTTGTAGCGGGTCGTGTCTTTCAGCAAGCCCGCCTGGAGCAGAAACGGAATCCAATGCTCGCCGCATCCCAATATTTCCGACGCTTGTTTCTGCGTGATGAAAATCAACTCGTCCATATTTCATTTCCCCTTCATACTCATAAACCGCGCAAAATTGTCAGAACGTGTGTGGAAAACTCAAATTGTTTATTTCGCGGAGGAAGTTTATTCCCCCCCCCGTTCAAATTCATAGTGCGTGCACTTTTGTCAGAAAGTCTGTGGAAATTGGTCACACCTGAAAAACTTTTACTTTTCTAACTTGTGTGCAAAGTTTGCAGTTAGTCACACCCCATAAACGCTGCCCGTAGTGTATTAGTGGATGTTAGGGTGTCAAACCGCGAAACAATCGCTTGTGGGTCGAATCTGCGTCACTGTTAATGTGTTTATTCATCGAGCGTGAACAGGATTCCGCGATCATGAAGCCACGCATGATCTGTGGTGTTAGGGATGGTATTGCCAGTACACGCGACCAGTTATCCGCGAGCACACGTCATTAGCAAAACACTTGAAATGGCTCGTGACCACTAGCACGTGAGCACTAGTCTGTAGCCTCTAATAGATATGCATATATCAATAGGGTTTTGCCTATAAGTACTTTTATTTGCATACACTTACAGCACGTCATTTCCTACTAATGTGTAAAAGGTTTCCTCATTAGTGGTAAATGACTCTTCTGCATCCTCGTCTGCGGCTGCGTCTATTGAGACGCCTGTTAGTGCTCTGTCATCCAACATTTCTTTTCGCTCTTGGCTGCGAATAATGAAAGTTATTCGTTCCCACGCGGAGGTGGAGTTGATACGTCTGCCTCTCAAATGTTGGAAAGCCATCTCGAAGTCGAGCATGCTTCCCCCGTCGTGCCGTTCGCAATCTGTATCATGACATTTCCATACGCCTCCACCACCAGCAACCTTGACTGATAGAGTGGGCTTGAGCTTATGGCTGGAATGAAAGGGACATCTCGCCACGAAACCGTCATCGGTCGGATGACTAAAATCAGGCAGCAAGCGATACATGAAGTAAGAGTGCACCTGTTTGCGAGTTAATGTTCCGAGACTCAATTCCTTCTCTGACGCTGGGGGAATAGGTAACCGCGTGCCAGGGTCGAGCAATTCGAACTCGTAAAACCAGCCTGCTCCCTTGCGATGCAAAAAAGAGATCAAACCGAGGGCAGCCAGTTTCTTGACGGACGGTGTTACATGGTTCTTGTTTATGTCGCAGGCTTCTGTAATTTCAGCGCTTGTCAGTCTCACTATGGGACTACTTTTCCGTTGTGCCGTGGCAAGTATCAGCAGATAGATCGACAATGCTTTCCCAGGCAGCTTTGATAGCAACCCTGTGGACACAATTTCATCTGGCACCTGAAAGTAGACCATTCCCAATCCTCTAAAAATATTGCTCATGCTCCCTGCTCCTCATACTCCCAGGCATCGCGGTTTGCTGCGTCCCAGTCATATGTCATGTCCTCCTTAGGGCTTGGTAGTATGCGTGGTTTGCTTGGCCGTTCTCTGCGTTCCTCCTCTGGGGTGAGAAGCGATAACCGCTCTGCTTCCGCGATGGTCTCGGCATCAAGCACTGAGCGGAGAAAAGCGATCCGCTTTTCAATGTTCACGCGCCAGATGTCATTGCCGCACGTGCGTTGCTGGCGAAGCTTCCATTTCAAATCGTGCTTGCGGTTCTTTTTGTATTCGGGGTCCATTCTGGATTCCACAGGCGTCGGGAGCAGGTACATGATTTGCATCCAGTTGGCGCGATGAGCGTTCGCTGCCGCGTCATTTAGATAGACCTTGCCAGTGTCGCGCAAGAGACGTGCCCACCCGTGCGCGATTAATTGTTGGGCAGCCTTAAATTTTTGTCTGCCATAGACGCCTCTGTTACTGCCGCCTTTGTCACGGCCACATTTGCGTCCTTGCTCCACGACCGCGTAACCGTGCTCTTGCATTTCGGCGAGGATGGCCAACTCTGCCTTGCCTCTCGGTCTTGCATAATGATGCCTACCGCCTGTGACTCTCATTTCCCTCCTTTTGTGGTTAATGGTGCGTGGTATGGTGGCCCGTTTCTGCGGCAGAATTAAGCCGTGAGCGATTTGCTGCCAGTGGATGGTATATCGACATCCCTGAAAGTGTTGTGCGGGTTTCACGAGGTGCAGACTTTGCACAAAATTCAGTCCAAAATAGAAAACCCTGCACGCTGGCAGGGAATGAAAAGAGTCCTCATCTGGTCTGCCGTTATCGTCTCATTGTGTGCGGTTCCTTCGGCCCGCAGGTGTTACCTGATGTAGTGTTACGCCATGTAGCCCAGTCTCGGGCGACAAACTTCGTTAGCTTCTCATGACCTCGTGAAGCGAGTCAAGAATTATTTCTGCCCAGGATGTGCCGCGATGTCATGTCTGCCCTCATGCTTGGTGAAGATTTCCTCACAAATAGCCCTAAATTCAGAGCATTTTATCGACGGAAATGTATTCCCTTTCATCTCTCAGGGATGCTAATCTCTCATGAATGAGGGTGAAATGAGAAGACCGAAAAGCCTAGACCGCGCTGACAGCGACCTAGGCAAGACGATTTAATAAGATGCCAGTCTCTTCTCGAAGAGAGACTAGTGTCGGTTCAGGCTGACCATCCCAGTCATGGATTGCTACGTGACTGGGCTTTCTGTGCAGAACAGTATGCCTACTTTTCTGACATTTCTACTTATACGCCATTTGCAGAATGTCCTAATAGATCACTTTAGTAAGTGACTTTGGTAACCACAATATGAAAACCGCTGGGAGCTACCAGCCGCAATTTTCTTGTTGACAGACGCTTGAAATAATGCGAGTTGACGCGTATAATGCGCTTCCTTATATTGGCCATAAGGAGGATTCAAAGCAAATGGAAGAATTTGAAGACGACGAGTTGTTTGCCCCGATGGCTATCTGTTCAGTATGCGGGAATGTTCACCCTGCCTACCAGATGGAGCGTAGGCCCACGGGTAACTGGGAGTGTGGCTGCACCATGACTGACGAAGAGTTAAATGCAGCCTCCGAATCACTGGAGGAGTGCCAAGTACAGATACTTCGGCAGAATTGGGGGATCAAGCAGCCTGGATAAAACTCGTTGCAACGAATTGTGGTGCTACTGTGGTGCTAATCGCTCAGGAATTCGGTGCAACTTCCTGCAACTAGACGCAACATGGCGACGAGTGCAAGTCATTGTTAATTAAGCACTTGGTTAGCTAAGGTGTTGATTGGTATAAGGATTGCAGGGGAGAGAAAAACACATTTCGAGTCAGGTGCATTCAACCGGACTCTGCCACCTCTCCGTAACAAAACAAATGGGTTAGCAGATAAGAAAATTGTATCAGACTTCGTTGACGCCTAAACCGCCATCGTTGGCTTGTTTCGGTCTATAACTTGTCCATACAACTCAAGATAACTGTCGATGATCTTGTCCTTCGTAAAGCGAGCCAAGTTCCTGAATCCCGCTATTTGTAATAGAGGCAGGTCCTGGGCGTGTTCCGAGATAAATTGAGCTGCTCCTTCAGGTGTGGTCGGATCGATGAAGAGCGCAGCCTCCCCGGCTATCTCGATCATAGGTGCGCGGTTACTTGTAATCACTGGACAGCCGCACGCTTGCGCTTCGAGCACAGGCCATCCGAATCCCTCTTCGAGCGATGGGAACAGGAGCGCAACCGCGCCGCTATAAAGTGCCCGCAGATCTTCGTTGGAGACTTCGATGCGCTCGATCATTTCCTGTGCGACGTCTGACATGGCGCGATATTGCCGCATTTCGAGAGTCCACGGCTTGCCAACCATAATCAATTTCACGCTTCGAAAACGCGGATATTTCCGCAGTGCAGCAAATATCTGCATTGCTCCAAGACGGTTTTTGTACCACTGATTTCCACCTACGTGCAGCAGGTATTCCGCATTCGGTTCCAGGCCACTTCTCTTTTTTGTTTCTGTGATGGCATCCGGGGTCGCGGATGAATAATTCCAGTTCAGGGGATGATGAATCACTTTCGTTCTGGAATGAATTCCCGGAAAAAGTGCATCCAGATCATTCTGAGTTTTCTTCGAGACGCAGATGATATTGTCCGCACGAGAAAGGTTTGCAGCAATCCAGCGCTGAAGCAGCTTTCCTGTGAAACTGGTTTTCGCTTTTGGATACACTCCGCGCGCTGCCAGAATGGCAAGCAGATCGTGACAGGTAATGAGTGTGGGCCGCTTACCGGCACATCGCAGGTACATCGCGTTCGAATGGTCGCAAACGTGAATAATGTCCGCTCGACGAGCGTGCCTGCGAAAATAAGCTGGCGCTACAAGGTACTTATCGATATACCCGATCCATTTTCTCCATGGACCCGGTATGAACGGCAGACGACCAAATACAACCGGCGGGTGGATCACTTGTACGGTGCAACCCCGGCTGCGGAGTTCATGTTGCAGCATTTCCGCGTACTTGAGCATGCTCTGCTGCTTGTCTGGCCGGTAGTTGGAGATAAGCAGAACTTTCATGCTGTCGACTAACGCGATGTCCAATCGTAACTTTTACAGGGGAGTTGAAAACAGTGTGGCCTGAGCTTCATTCTCTCAGGCCATCTGGTGATTATCGAAGCTGGTTTACTTTGCGGCCGGAATCAACATCCGGCTTTCAATCCACTCATATGTCTTGGTCATGCCATCCTTTAAACGAATCGATGGTTCCCAGCCAAGATATTCCAGGATCTTTGTATTGTCGCTGTTACGCCCATTGACACCTTTCGGAGCATCCAGCTTGTAGTTCCGCTTGAGCTCGACTCCGGCAATCTCCTCCACCACATCCACAAGCTGATTGATGGTTACCAGTTCGCTGCTGCCGAGATTGAGTGGCTCGTGGATATCGCTTTCGAGAATTGCCTGAGTGCCATAGGTGCAGTCGTCGACGTACATGAAACTGCGCGTCTGACTCCCATCACCCCAAATCTCAATTTGGTGGTTGCCGGAAGCCTTGGCCTGAATGACCTTGCGGCAAATAGCGGCAGGCGCTTTTTCCCTGCCCCCGTCATACGTACCAAAAGTTCCGTAGACGTTGTGATATCGTGCGACACGCGTCTGCAGACCGTAATCCTCTTCGAAGTGCCGGCACATCCGCTCGCTGAAGAGCTTTTCCCATCCATAGCCGTCTTCCGGCAATGCAGGATACGCATCCTCCTCCTTCAGCGGTATAACATCCGGAGTTTTTTGCTTGTCGCCGTTGTACACACATGCGGAAGATGAAAAGAAGAAGCGCTCGACGCCGCGATCTTTTGCCGCCATCAGCATGTGCGTGTTTGTGAGCACACTTAACATGCAAAGTGCTTTGTTGTTTTCGATGAAGCCCATGCCGCCCATATCGGCCGCCAACTGAAAAACAACCTGAATGTCTTCTGCGGCCTTATAGCAGTTGTCTTTGTCGCGCAGGTCAAGCACAAGGTTTTCGACGTCATTGCTCTTCTGATACCAGCGATCGAGAGGCTTTACATCTACCGCACGCACAACATTGACGCCATTTTTTAATAACGTTTGGACAAGATGGCCGCCGATAAAGCCACCGGCGCCACACACGGCAACTCTCTCATTTGTCAGCTTCATAATAATTCGGCTCCGATGAAAGCTTAGATTCCAATTGTCTAGCTTTAGTTTTCGTGGCCTTGGCAGAAATTACTCAATCAGCAGACACAAACTAGAATTAGAAAAAACTGGCCCCGAGCGCATTTTGCGCTTCTTAGAATGACTTACCAATAAACAATTACCGAACGCAAATGGAGGGGAGAGGCTGGAATTGCGCGCTGAAGATTACCTCTTGATATGTATATATTGTTACTTCACAGGAAGCATTCGTCAAGAAGAATCACGCGTTACGCACCGGGTGCGTAACGCGGTGGCATCAAGAATAGCAACTGAATCAGTTACAAGTTCATCAGCAGGAGCAGTTCCATGCTATGGGAGTTTGTGTGACAGAGCTGCATCTTTTTGCGGCGTGCCGCCGGGTCTGCCTACACTTAAGTAAGTGAAGCCACGCTGCGCCATTGCTGTCCGGTCAAAGAGATTGCGGCCATCCACAATAATCGGATATCGCAGGGTGTAATGCAGCCGGTCGAGATCGAGTTCGGCAAATTCCTGCCAGTCGGTCAGAATCAGAAGTGCATCGGCGTCGCTGGCGGCTTCATAAGCATCTTTCGCATAGCTCAAAGTACCAGACGGCGGAAGTATCTGCTTGGTCCTCTCCATGGCGGCGGGATCGTAGGCAGAGACAATGGCTCCCTCCTTCAGGAACTGACTGATAAGGTCAATGGCCGGCGATTCGCGAATATCATCGGTGCCGCCTTTAAAAGCAAGGCCCAGTACTCCAAGTTTTTTCCCGCGAAAAGTCCAGAGCGCTGAACGAACTTTCAGAAAGAAACGTCTTTTCTGTTCCGCGTTGATATTTTCCACTTCACGTAACAATCCAAAGTCCACGCCTAACTGCTCTGCCACGTAGCGAAACGCAGCTACATCCTTGGGGAAGCACGAACCTCCATAGCCGATTCCTGCCTTCAGAAACTTTGGTCCGATTCTTTCATCCGATCCAATCCCACGCGAAACTTCTTCCACATCGGCTCCAGCGGCTTCGCACAGATTTGAAACCACGTTGATGAAAGATATCTTCATTGCCAGGAATGCATTGGATGCATGCTTGATGAGTTCTGCAGCTTTCGTCGAAGTCTGCAGCAGCGGTGGAGCTTCCGAAGCTGAACGCGCTCCCGGAACCGCATCGACCGCCTGGTAATACCGGCCCGAGGTCAGCGGTTCGTAGATTGCGCGCAGGAGCTTACCGGCACGATCATTGTCCACGCCAATAACGATGCGGTCAGGATGAAGGAAGTCGACAACCGCTGTTCCCTCGCGAAGAAATTCCGGATTCGAAGCGACATCAAAAAGTTCGCGCGGAACACCATTGCGCTCAATCACGCGGCTGATCCACTCGTTCGTATATACGGGAACCGTACTTTTTTCGACGATGATCTTATATTCGGTAATGGAGCGCGCAATCTGGCTTGCAACCGCGTCCACGTAAGAAAGATCCGCACTGCCTGTTTGGCTCTGCGGGGTTCCCACAGCAACAAAAATCGCCTGCGATCTACGCGTGGCATCGTGCAGATCAGTCGTAAATTCAATCAAAGTATTCCGATGGCGAGCTAGCAATTCCGGCAGGCACTCTTCATAGATCGGTACTTGGCCATTCATGAGCGCAGCTATCTTTGACTCGTCATTATCCACGCAGATCACCTGATGGCCGATCTCCGCAAAGCAGACAGCTGCAACCAATCCGACGTATCCCGAGCCTACTACCGCAATCGTAATTTTTTCATTCATATGCTTTTCCAATCAGGTTCGATGAATGCTGGTGAACGTTGATCTTGTTTAAGAAGAACACTTCAAGATTAACCCGTATTCCGCTGAATGTCCGGCTTATCTCTTTTTGCTTTTTCTCTTTCTGTTCGTGTCGAGGTATTGCTGAAACATGACTGCGATGGCTCTGGCCGCGTTCCTCATGGAGTAGCGCGCGGAAAAACACGCCGACGCGCTCTGCGACATCTCGAGCCGCTGCTCTTCTGATAACTCCAGCCATCGGGTGAGCAAGCGATGCGTTCCCTCTACCGTATCTTCATCGACAAACCCGGCTCCATCGGCAAGGACATCTTGCCAGATATTGACCTTGTTGGAAATCAGCACTGGTTTACTGCAGGCAAGTGCTTCGGCGACAGCGATACCGAAGTTTTCCTGATGCGATGGCAAAATAAACGCGTCGGTTGCATGAAACGCTCCCCATTTCGCATCTTTTTGCAGCAGACCCGGCCAGTGAATTCGATCTTTTATCCCCAGCCTCTCGGCCTGCTTCTCCAGTGTCGCCTTCCACCCCACCTGATCGGGACCAGCGATCACAAGATGCAAATCAGGCGCTGAAGCCGATATGCGTGAAAACGCCTCAATCAGCAGATCGCAACCCTTCTTCTCATGAATTCTCGCCATGAAAAGCAGGAAGCAACGGCCCCGCACACTCGGACAGGAAGAGAAAAATATCTCCTTTTGCGCGGCAGGATCACCGCCTGGCCGATTGGTGCCATAGGGCACCACAACACCATTCCATCGGTTCAAACGAAAGCTCAATGCCGCCTGTTCCTTTTCAGTCTGTGTCGTAAAAAGGACGGCAAGTGCATCTCGCAAGACAGGGTATTGAAAAGCACGCCAATACAGGATTTTCTTAAGATGCTTGAGCGGATATCTTTCCTTGAACCACGGATCCAACGCTCCGTGAATAAACACGGCATAGGGGAGCCTGTTTTTGACCGCGCGCCATGCGGCGAGGCTGTTGTATTGCCAAATGCCGTTGATGACTACTGCGTCATATTCCTCGGCATGTGTTCGCAACCATGGAAGCAATCGGGGCGAATATCCGTAGACAGATTTTACCGGCCCCAGGGCATGGACTTTAAATGGAAGCTCTTTGAGAAAGGCTTCCTCCGGACCGTCCAGGGAGACAACCTCAACATCAATTCCCTCTTGTCGATAGCCTTCTGCCAGCTGTCGCAGGCCCTCGGGCGGTCCTCCGTGTTTGAGCGACAGCGAATAGATCACATGCAGAATGCGCAGCGGGGCGCCCGTCTCGCTCTCGTTGGCGACGGACTGCGTGCCCTCAATATCATGCAAGCTGGAGATACTCATCTTCGTCTTCTTATCTCCTATTGAACGCGCACGTTGTAGGCAACAGCTTTGGGCATGCCTCTGCCGATGGCGCAGACTTTCACAATGACCGTATTGGCTGCGGAAACAAAAGCCTGCCAGATGAACCCGTCCCCAGGATCGGATACCGGCGAAGCCGTGGCCACCATGGAACTTGTGGCACCGGACAATCGCGCTGAGCCGGAGGAACATTGTCCCGGCTGCAGCAGTGTCCCACCGATTGCAGTGGTGACGCCGGCCATTCCGGTTGGGCTTGGGGAGGAAGTGGACTTTGCCGAATTAAAACTCCCTGCACCCGCGCCTGCTACTTCAATCGCTTTGACATACAGCGTCTTGGCAACGCTTAAATTGCCTGAGATAGAGATATCTGCCGTAGCATCCGGCTTACCCTGCACTTGGAAAGCCTTGACCCACTTGGAGCCGGACCATACATCGTATTCAAACCCCGGATGCGCAGTGTTCGCAGGGCCGCCGTTCATGCAGATGCGATTCGCGGATTGCTTCTGTCCTTCTTGCGGAGTGTCGAACCAGCAGTATTGGTTGGCATATTTCAAGCCATTCATCCATCCTCCGCTGGGATATCCCTCCTGACCGGATTGCGATTCGTAGCGCGCAAAGAGCCCGGATGCGGGAGCGTAGACTCCGCCAATCGCACCGAAGGTGACATGCGGTTCCGCAGTTCGCCCGGTAGCGTAGAGCGGAGCGGTGAGGTACTTCCCTCCTGTGACCGCCCAGATATCGAGACGAAGATTTTTTTCATTGACGACTTCGCCGCCCTGCGCACTGGTTGGAACAGTTGCGCCTCCTTCGAAGGCGATTCTCGCAAAGCGATGGGTGGCGATTTCTCCCTTATGAACAAAATCGCCGCCGGCAATTGTCACCGAAGCTATATCGATCGCTCCAGCATAAGGACGATGACTCGGCGTCGCATTACTGCCGCCGTTAGGATCGACATACAAGCCATCCGGTATATTCCCGACGATAATGTCCGCGCAGGTACGGACGCCGGTTTGATCGCAGGTATCGCGGTAACCTTTCCCGGCGGGCCAGATCGCATTGATGTGCGAGTCTCCCAGACTCAATGCACCATAAAATCCATAGGGCATCTCTTCCACAATCGAACCGGCAGGCCAGGACGTCGTTCCAGGCGCCGTGCCGCCACCGCCTCGAGACATTATGTATAACTTGCCGTCGGCGGCGAATCCCGCAATATTGACAATCTCATATTGTCCACGCTTGACTCCTGGAACAAATTGCGACGGCTCCGTACTGCCGGAAGCATAGTCCTGCGGAAGCAAGACATAGGGGAAGTAACCTGCATCCCTGGAAGCAATGTCATTTGGATCGGTGAAGAGATGCGGCATCCAATCGGTGCTGGCTACCGGAACCACTTTCGCATTGCCGGATAGTGCTGCCGTTAAGGTAGTGTGTGCTGCCGCGCCGCCCGCAATGACGGCTGCGTTGAGCCGGCCGGCCTGGTCCCAGGGAAAACCTTCGAAGTAAAAGTTCTTTACCGCGCCGACGTTGCCATTGAAGACTTGCAGTCCAGCCGCGTACTTCAAAGGCTTGATGGAGCCGCCGTAAAAAGAAAAGTTCACTGCCTTGTCGACAAAGATCGCGGCATGCGTGTCGGGAGCAACCGGAGTCGGAGAACCGCCGGGTCCCGAATTCGGTGCGGGAAACTTTCCATTCACGCAGTTGACGCTGTAGCAATACTTGTCGCCATTGCTCGTGGCTTCGTTTGTCCCACCCGGAGCAATGATCTGTGTATTCCAGAAGTAGCTCTCGTTAATATCTCCGGCAAGAATGATGGGCCAGCGTACCGCGTAGATATATAGGTTGTTCGAGTCAAAGCGCTCAGCCCCATAATTCAACTGCAAGCCGCGTCCGCCATGGTTGTACATCTTCACATCGCGTAAATGAAAGCCATCCGCAGCTATTATTTCAAGCAGAGTGCCGGTCGTAAGGTGCCCGTCACCCTGCAGTGTCACTCCTTCGAGACTGCCGTTGCAGCTCCAGTCGCCGCATTTTCCCTGCGCGACCGTAATGAGATTCGCAGTCGGATTCGCAAGCTGCAGCGTGGTCGTCTCCGGACCGTCCCCGATAAAGTGCATCTGTGCAGGAATGCGAAGCGTTTTACTTATCTTGTAAGTTCCGGAAGGAAGATAAACGACTGGCGACCCTTTGGGACCGGGTCCGACGGGATGGTCCAAGGCGTACTGGATCGCTTTCTGCAAAGCCGCAGTATCATCGCTCTTGCTATCCCCTGCCGCACCCTGATTTCTTACATTGAGCCGTCCTGTGAGTGAGTCCGGACGTCTGAGATCGAGAACGGCGGGCTGGTTTTCACATGGGGCCGGGATGGCCTCATCCGATTTATAGTCAGGCGTCATCACCAGCATCCCGCCGCTTGCGCAAACATTCCTATAGGCATCGCCGAGTGAAACCTGGGAGTGGCTATCCAGAACGATCGTGCGCGGCTGCGCCGGCTGGGTCTGACTCTGAGAGATATTGGGAGTCTGCCCGGTACATGCTAAAGAGATGCAAAGACACACAAAACCCAGAAAGCCTTTCAATTTCCATGGAAACATCTCTTTCTCCAATTTAGCTTCCTGCACTTTTGACTCATCCTGCAACCTGCGTCGAATCTCAACCGGGTACTTCCGGTCTTCGGTTATCGCCGGGTAGAATTTGCCTGCTCTTCCCATCGTTGCAGAATTGGATTATGCCATTTGGGCTTTTTGCCCTGGCCTACTTTGGACTCCTGCTTCAATCGCAGCTCAGAGCGGGAGAGATTCGCATCTTTCGACGTTCCGGATATTCGCGATTTAGGGAGCTTCGCCTGCTCTCGAGCGGAGAGCGATTTCGTTTCACCGGTTGCGGAAGCACCGTGGCGCAAGGAGCCCGAAATATCCGGATTGAGAAAGCTATTTTGATTCAGCCCTTTAAAAGGGCTTGCCGCTTTCATGGCGGGATCCGGCACCGCGGCCTCAAGCGGACTCCGGCTATAATCTTGAACCGTTTCATTCTTTTGCATCGCCGGATCAGCCTGTTCGGCCTGATTCCTCTGTTTCTTCTTGCGGCGAGCTGCATCGCTGCGATCCAGCTCCGAGGTCGGCTCAGGCGCCTGAGTTGCCGGTGGAGATGGCGGAGGAAGGTTGACAAGAGCTGCGCTTCCGCCCACCTTCCAGGTTGACTGCTGTGTATCGGGAGTCAGCAAACTCCCACCAGGGCTCAGCCTTGTCTTATCCGACAAGGAGCCTGTGGGAGACAGCGATGAGTGGCCAAAATAGGACGACTGTATCAAGGAGGAAGACTCTAATCTCCCGGTTTTTCGTGAGATCGTATCCACGATGTTAATGGGCGACGGCGAGCGGATTCCCGTAATGATCGTTACATCTCTCACGCCGGCGTCTACCTGGAATGGAGCGCGGCTCACCGTAAAATATTGGCTGGCAGAGGGCGTCATGGGCGTGGCGACGAGGCTCGCTCCAATGGCATCGTATGGCAGGATGCGTTCCTCAGGCGTCTGCAGGTTACCCGCACCGGGTTCAATCTGAGAGGTAGGAATCGGAGCCACGCTCGAATCGAGGCCGTTCAAGCTGTCGTCCAGAGGAGGCGCCAATGGATCTCCCACGGACGTGCCCAACTGAGCGCTGGCGAAGGTGCTGGCGAGCATCACAAGGGCCAGTACGCACGGACAGAAAGCTGCTGCTCTATAGTTCCTCTTCATTGCGACAAAGCCCTTCCTTCGGGACGGCGGGCCACGGCAAACGCCGGAATTTTAAAAAATAGCCATAAGGCTGCGGAGAAGCACAGCGTATCCCGCAGCGCCAGCAGGCGGACCCATAAACCGGCCTCGGTGGCAAGTGCGCTGTAGATCAAGGCCAGAATGACAATAACCGCGACTACCTCCGGTAAGTTCACCCTGGCAAACTCTGCCACGATTCGAAAAAGAGCGCTGACGACGATCGGATAGAGGATCATGCCCCATATGCCGAAATCAATCGCTCCGGCCGAATAAAGCGAGTTAGCTTCATCTACATAATTAAAATGATAGGTAGTGTTTGCTATGCTCTCTTCACTGTAGAGCAGAGTACTTTTATCCGCCCAGAGAGCTGAAGGAACTACCAGTTGAAACTCATGCCATGCATCCTCGCCGTTTGCCGGCGTTATGCGGAAGCTCGCATCGAGAAGGTCCGAGACATAGCCTAAAACAAAGGTACGTTTTTGCAGATTCTCTCGGAAACTCTGATTCGCCTTGCTGGTGTTCCCACTCTGATACAGCTCCAGTGCTAATGATATGCGATCGGTGAGCGATACCTTTTGTTTGCCGTAAGAGGCATATCGCAGGTAGAAAAAAGTTAACGATCCGAGAGCGATAAGTGAAGCAACAAGGGCTGTGTAGACGAATTTTCTCGGCAATGACCAGTTTGGTTTGAAATGGCCAAATCGGGTAGCAATGACTCCCAGCAGAACAAAGTAAAGAAGACTTCGACGTCCGGCAGGCACGATCAAAACGAATTGCACCGCCATCACGATTCCCAGGAAACGCTTCATCAGGCCTTTTGGCCACTCCAGGAAGGAGAGGCAGGTAAAGGCAAACAACGTGGGAAACACCCAGCCTATAAGCCCCGAGAGAACACTGATGTGACCACCGTTCCCTGCGGCGGTCGCGCCCATATAGCCGCGTTCCCCGGTGGCATAACCCACGATAACCAGTGCGGTGCCACACAAAATAAAGAGCACCGATCGATTGTCGAGCGGCAACCTGAAGGTCTGCCCAAAGATTGGAGTCTCAAAAATTTCCCCAAGTGAGTAAAGGACACCCGAAGAGATGAGCACAGCTGCCATCGCCTGCGAGACAGCCTCGGGATCCCGGCCAAAGTATGCAGCGAGAGTCAGGTTGCCGCGTGAAATAGCCAGCCAGCTGTTCACAACTCCCAGGCCGTAACCTGCGGTATGCGCAATGCAAAAAATATGGGAGAACCGGATGGGCTTGCGCCGGATTGCGATCTCCCAAAGGCTGTAAAGGCCTACCCCTGCCCCTGTAAGAGCGGAAACAAAAAGCATCGTATCCGTCGGAATGATCCATGTAATCAGACCGACGCTTAAGAGAAGCAGCGGGAAGTCGAGAAAATATAGACGCCTGACGGGTACCGCCCCGCCTCCCAGCTTCCTGACTGGAGGAGCCATTCCCGGCCACGTGAGATCAAGTCTCGGATTGAAGGTCGTGTTCATCGGTAGAAATCATGGAATGCCTGACCGCTCCCTTCCTCGCGGCCGGCATTTAGAAATCGATCAGCGTATATAGATCAGCACGCCGCTGGTGATACTGATAGCTGCTTCTATTCCGCGATAGGTCATCGTCTTGCCGATACTTGACGGAACGAAGAGTATGTCTCCGTCTTTGACGAGAATGTCTGCCTGGGAGCCGTAGGCCACATGCTTGAGATCGAGATCTACTTCTTCCCTGCCTTCCGGAGTTTTGCGTATGAGTTTTGTCTTGCTCAGCGCAGCGGTTTTATCCCATCCACCGGCAAGAGAAAGGGACTGCATCACTGAAATGGGAGTGTTGTTATCCATCAGGAACCCGCCCGGCTTGAGCACATCGCCGATCACATAGACGACGCCCGCTTTGGTCACGATGACGGTGTCACCTGGCTGAATGACTGGATTTTCCTGGGCATACATCGTAGAGGCTCCTGATTGGAGCACGACGGTGACGGGGTGTTGCGGATCGTCACGATGCACGATAGAGACAGTCTTCCCGGCGGTAGTCTGCAAGCCTCCAGCCACGGAAAGCATGTCGAGCAGTTTGCGGGTCCCGAGGGTCGGGTAGACACCCGGGCTTCTTACTTCTCCCATCACCGTGGCGCCCTGGGACGCATACTCAGCGATAAACACAGTGACGTGCGGATCGAGAATCAGGCGGCGCGACCGCAGATCGTCTTCGATCTTGCGCGCGGCCTCGATCGTATTCAAACCGGCCAGCCGCATCAGTCCAAGGACCGGCAGATTCACCTCACCATCCTGGCTGACGCGCACGGATGTCGTCAGTTCCGGCGTATCGAAAACAACGATATTCAGCAGGTCGCCGGAGCCGATGGCAATATTCGGCGCAGAACCGCGCTGCTGATCCGCCGGAGGGACTGCGGACGGCTCCTGAGAAAAGCCCGATGGCACAGCAAGTATCAGGAAGGCCACGAAGACAGTCACTAAATGCAGCAGATGATATCGCGTCTTACTTTTCTTCATCCGTTACTCCGTAGCCGGCTCCATAACCTTTGTAGTTGTAGTCATAGCGCTTGGAATACGTGTAGTAATTCTCAAGCCGCAGATCGACATCGTTCACAACTGTTCCCAACAGCCTCGCATTGGCGCGGCGCAACTGGTCCCGCACGCGCGACAGCGCTTTCTTGCGCGTAACCCCCGAGCGCACCAGGATGAAAACGGCGTCCATATGCGGGGCCAGGCTCAGCGTGTCGGATACGGCCAGCACAGGGGACGTGTCGAGAATCACGTGATCGTATTCGAGCCGCCACTGCAAAAGCAGGTCCTCCATGCTCCTCGACGCCAGCATCTCGCCCGGATTCGGAGCGATGGGGCCGCGCGTCACCACGGTCAGGTTGGGAAGATCGGGCAGCGGCTGCTCGTACACTTCATTCCCCGATTCGCGGGAGAGGAGTGTGGATAGGCCGACCCGGTTCGAGGTTTTGAATTTGAGATGCTGCGTGCCCTTGCGCAGATCGGAATCCACCAGCAGCACCCGGGCCGAACGCCGCGCGAAGGAGATAGCCAGATTTGCCGCGCAGGTAGATTTCCCTTCCGCGGCGAAGCTGCTGGTCAACAGGATCAGCCGCGGCTCGCGATCCACTGCGGACAGCATAAGCGAGGAGCGCAGCGTGCGAAAGCCTTCGGCAATGATCGACTGCGGTTCGGTATAGGAGATCAGGTCGGCGGAAACCCTGGCATTGCGTTCTTTTTCAAGTGCGGTGGGATCGGATGAACCGACGCCGATTTTCTTTAATACGTCGAAGTGCGGAATGACCGCCAGGGAAGGCAGTCCCGAGACGGCTTCAGCATCGTCAGAGGTACGGATGGTGTCGTCCATCGACTCCAGGAAGAGCGCCGCAATGATGCCGAGCAACAAACCGCCGAGAAAGCCGAACATGAGGTCGCGCCGCTTCTGCGGAGAGACCGGCCGGGCCGGTTCCGCAGCTCTGTCGACGACGTCAATATTGTTTGAGTTCAAACCGGCGGTGATGCCGGCTTCCTTCAACTTCGTCTGCATGGCATCGTACAGGTCGGATGCCGAGTCGGCGCCGTGTTTCAGGATCTCGAACTCCGCCGTAGATTCGTTGGCTTTGTATGCTTCCTGCTTGATCTGTTCCAGACGATCGCGCAGCAGGTCCTCTGTCTTTACCGATGCGTTGTATTCCTCTTGAAACCGGTTCGTAAGGTTATTGATCTCTGTGTCGACGCTGCTCTGAACCGAGGCCAGCTGCTTTTCCGCTTCCTTTACCTTTGGCCAGTCAGGGCCATACTTCGATTTCAACTGAGCGTACTGAACCATCAGTTCGCTCTGTTGCTGGCGCAGAGATGTCAGTGTCGTTCCCGGCGCAACGGAAACAAGTAACTCGGGATTCCTAGTCTGCGCCAGCCGATAGCGTGCTTCCTTGACGATGCGGTCCGCCTGCGCCTCAGCCAGTTGCTGATTGACTGTTTGCAGGTTACTGGTGACGAGAGTTGCGCCGTCCGCGTTCATCCCAAGGAGATTTTTTTCTCTTTGGAACCTGGACACTTGCTGCTGCGAATCCTCGACCTGCTTTTTCAATGCGCTCAACTGTTGTGAAAGCCAGTTTGAAACGCGGTTCGTACCTTCGTATCGAGCGCGCAGATCGCGTTCGATATACGCGTCCAGGATGGCGTTGGTAATTGCGGTCGCTACCTTGGGATCGGGATTTCTGAACCGGATTTCGACCAGGTTTGTACCCGGAACCAGCATGATTTTCAGGTTGCCGGAAAATGTGGAGAGCACCGCCGCGCGTTGCCCCGGCGTCAGATGTCCGTTGTAAGGAGAATCCTTGAAGATATCGGAGAACGGCGCCTTGTGATATAGGTCCAGAGCGTTTATCACATCGAGCGCAACTGTATTGCTGCGCATAATGGCGACTTCCGTCTGGAGCCTCTCCGACGAAGCGTCTTCGCCAGAAAGATTCTGTTCTACCAGGTCGCTGATGCCTATGTTTGTGGAACGTCCCAGATCGATATCGATTTCCGCCTTGGCTTCATAAAGCGGCACCGACAGGAAAGCAAAATAGCCCGCTACCAGAACGCCGAGCAAAAGGCATGCGAGGATAACCCATTTCCGCTTGATGATGACCTTGCGGACATCGCCCGGAGTCAGAACAGAGTGTTCTAAAGTGCTGCCCGCTGCAGGCGCCAGAGGCAACTCCTGTCGCTGCGGCGTAATCGCTTGTCCTTGCATCCCTGGTTTAGGCTCCTTCTATACCTCGAACTTTAGTATGTCTTCTATTAGTCATTTGCGAATGCAAAAATGCGAAATTTGTCCAGTTAGGGCAGCCGATAGTTTCCTGCTTTCGACTCGGTGAGGGATTGGATGCGCGCTGGCCGTTTGACACGTGTGGAATAGTCGACACACACGGCGCGAGAACTGTTTCCCTGGTCTCCCGAAAAATAGTCGACATGACCGCACCACGAAAGCTTGTATGTGCATGCATCTCGACTGCGGAATGATCGTTCATTCATGAAGAGAATGATCTGAATCCGATCGCAGAATCTGGAAATCCGCTGTCTTCGCCAGGTTGGATTGGCAACAAATCGCGCCATCGGGGGCTCAAACGGGTCACCTAGATACAAGATAACGAACGCCAGAGGGGTGGTCAATCAAAAGCTTTCACCCGCAGTTCACCAGGATTGATCGATTACAAAAGAAAGAGCCGGGAAGCTGATAGCTCCCGGCTCAGATTATCTGAAAAATGTTCCTTAGTTGTTGTGCGGATAATTCACCTGAACTGCGAGAATTTCGTAGGGGTGAATCGGAAGCGTCACCTGGCCTCCCTCGATGGAAAGTGGAGAACCCTGTGGCTGTTCCATCAGGTTCGTTTCTGTCGCTCCCGTGGCTCCCGGCGGCAATGCGATTTCCACATTCGCCTGCTTCCCTGCCCACTCGTACATGTGCAGAATCAGCGCGTTACTGTCTTCAGCCTTCTTCATGGCGGTGAGCACCACGTTTTCCGGCTTGACTGCCAGGAACGAGTGCTCCAGCGGAAGCGTACCTGCATGAGCCTCAACCTGGACGGCTTTCAGCTTGTAGTTGTATTCGTAACCGTGACGGACCGTTAGCGCCTGCTTCCAGTCTCCGGCATGCGGATACAGAGCGAAGGTAAAGTGCTGGTGGCCGCGGTCCGCCACCGGATCGGGCCAGGTTGGGGAGCGCAGCAGCGTGAGCCGCAGGACATTCCCTGCATCGTCGTAGCCGTACTTTGTGTTGTTGAGCAGGCTGAAGCCGTGCTGGCCATCGTTCAGGTCGGCCCAGCGCAATGCGGGAACTTCAAACTGCGCCTTGTCCCAGCTGTTGTTGCGGGTGGTCGGGCGTTCAATGCTGCCATAGGGAATTTCGTAGATAGCCTTGTCGCTCGTCACGGCCAGAGGAAATGCCGATTTCAGCAGGATGTGGTCTTCATGCCAGTCGATATCGTTGACGATGTTGACCTCGTGGCTGCTGGCAGAGAGTTGAATTTCCTGGACGAACTTCGACTTCGACCAGTGACGTGTCACCCGGATCGACGCACGCGCCGGACCCTTTTCTACCAGTTCGACGGAATCGGCGTCGGTCAGTTTCGTTGGAGGAACATCGTACGTGCCCGGATCGATGTTCCACGCGTCATAATCCTTCGGTGTGTCCTTGAATGCCTGCAATTCATTGCCGCAGGCGCCGCTGGCCAACGTTTCGAAGTTCGATTTCTTATCGAAGAGGCTGGTGATGCAGCCCGTGGTCTTGTCGATTGTGACACGCACCGCAGTGTTTTCCAGCGTGAGCCCGTTCACCTTCAGATCGCTCGTGAATGGCTTCTCGCCGGGAACCACATGCAGCACTTCATAGCCCATGGACGGCACATTTTTCACTTCCACGAGCAATTTGTAGGAGTTGGTCTTCTTATCGCTGGAAACCGTGATAGAGGGCAGAACGTGACCTGCGGCGTCCAGTACGGAAACACCGTTGGGAGCCGCATTCGGCATCTGTACTTCTACGGTTACAGAACCGGCGCGTTCCCACCCCAGCGGATTGAAGACGAGTACTGGAACTTCGCCCGCAGCCTTGGTATTGATCTGCGCGGCAATCGTCTTCAGTGACCTCTCAGAAATCGCGTCTGTCTCCAGACGAGTCTTGTCGAACTGCTCCTGAGCTTCCTTGTAAATAATGCCAATGCCCGAACCGGCGGCGAGGTCATGGAAGCCATTGAACGTGATTGTCTTCCACGCGTCCGTCAGCTGGTAATTGGGATAGTCTTTTCCATCGAGCCACGCCAGCGAAGCATACTTCTCGGCGTTGAGCGCCCACTCTTCGCTGTTGCGCATATTCGCTTTATGCTGTGCCTGCGTCGTCTGCACGCCGCGATGGTACTCAAAGTACAGTTCGCTCTTCCAGGTTGGGATCGCGATCTGTCCCTCGGCGGGCGTATCGGGCGCCTTGTACCCCTTCATGATCGAGAAATAGTCCCACGTAGTAGACTCGGGCACAACCTGCTTTTCAACCTTGCTGAAAAATGTCTGCGCGGTGCCGAATTTGTAATTGGGAATGATCTTATTCGGTTCCGCCCAGTGCGCCCCCTCGTCGAGAACGGCGCGAGTCGGACCGCCGCCGTGATCGCCGATGCCGTAGAGGTCCATCATCTCGGTCATGCCCGGAGACTGCTTGCGGGCCGTCGCCAGGTCTGCCGAAAGGCGCACAGCGTTGAGGTTGTTGTTCGCGTAATCATGCGGAAAGTAGGTCAGAACCTTGCTTCCATCGGGCGATTCCCACCAGAAGAGCTTGAACGGCAGTTGGTTGGTGTCGTTCCATGCCATCTTCTGCGTTACGAAATAGTCCACGCCTGACTTCTTGTAAATCTGCGGAGTTTGCCAGTTATAGCCGAAGGAATCAGGATTCCAGCCAATGCGAACATCGACGCCGTATTCCTTCTGGAAAAAGCGTTTGCCGAGCAGCAAGGAGCGCGCCTGTGATTCGCCGTCGGGCAGGTTCAGGTCAGGCTCGACCCACATACCGCCAACCACTTCCCAGCGGCCTTCCTTGATGCGCTTCTTGATTTCGTCGTTGATCGCCGGATACTTGTCGGCCATCCACTCGTTGTATTGCGCAGCCGATTGCGTGTAGGTGTAGTCGGGATATTCATTCATCAATTGCAGCGCCGTCGAGAACGTGCGCTTTACGGCATCCACGGTCTCGGTCCATGGCCAGAGCCACGCCGCGTCGATATGCGAGTTGCCGGTGAGGTGGAACGTCCCCTCTTTCATCAGCGGCTTCAACGCTTCCAGCTGGCCGCTTGCAGTCTTGAGCGATGCGTCGAACTTGGTCTGATCGGCGGCGTCAAGGGCCTTCAGATCGACGGCACCGATCGATTTCTCGAGAGTGGCCTCGTCGCCCTGAGGATTCTTGGAGAGGCTCGGAACCAGCAATGACACGGAAAGGAACTCTTTGCGCAGGTCGTCCGGATTGGGCCGGGTTTCGGCAAAGTCGATCTTGAATTCCGCATCATGAAAATGCTTCTGGTCGACGGTCTGCAAAATCTTCACCGCGATCAGGACTTTCTCACCGGGTTTTGCATGGTCGAGCAGTACGATCGGCTCCAGGTCATCGCCCAAGGCTACGCGGCTTCCGTTGAAGTAGATAATCTGAGGCATCGGGCCGTTCGCATTCGCTACAAAGCGGAACCAGATGCGTGTATCGGTAAGATCGTAGCCGTGGAGCGTCTTCGGAACTTCGACCCAGCGGCGGTACCAGGCGGCGTCGCCCGACGCTTCCGCACCTGGCTTTACCGTCTGCCAGCTTGAGTCGTCGAGGCTGACACTTTCGCCGTGCGGTACATCTCCGGCGTGAAAGCGCCACTCGCCCGCGGGAAGGTGATCCAGTTCACCGAGACGTTGTATGACGTTCTGTGCCTCGCTCGGCATCGATTTGGTAATCTGTGCGGCCTGTTGCGCATTTTGCGCCCACACAGGAGATGAAAAAAACAAGGCAGTGGCGTAAACAGTACTCCAGGCCACTCCGCGACCCAATCCAATCCTCACCTGCAATCTCCTTGCTCTTGATTCCCGTGTAATCGCGGCAAATATATATCTGAAAACAGCGGGGAGAGACGGGTCGGATTATATTCCTAAAAAAAGAAAAGTGGAAACGATTCCATCTTGATGAATGAAAGCCGGCTCTCATCCGGCACAACTTTCTTCCCACACGATTTAGTAGACTCATCTTCAGCATGATGCGCCGCCTGTCTTTTCTACTCGTCAACCTGATCCCCTTCTGTCTGGTGGCTCCTCTCGCAGGCGCCCAGGGCACGCGCCTCTGGACACAACAGCGCTTTGAAGAATTCGAGAAGGGCACCCCGAAAGGCGTTGCCGTTCGCAGCGATGGCATGCTGGAGTCCGGACCGGAAAGCAGGCAGATCGCGGTCACGCCTTCCACGTATGTCTGGTCGATTGCCGCCGACAGTTCGGGAAATGCTTATGCGGCTACAGGCTCTCCGGCGACCGTGTTGCGCATCACGCCCGACGGCAAGAGCACGAAAATGTTTTCCAGCAAAGACCTGACGGTGCAGGCGATCCGCGTCGGGAAGGATGGCTCTGTCTTCGCCGCTACCCTGCCCTCGGGGAAGGTCTACAAACTTCCCGCAGGCGCGGCGGACCTTGACGAGAACAAAGCCGAAGTCGTCTTCAATCCTGCGGAGACAGAAGAAAAGCCGAAGTACATCTGGGACCTGGCATTCGACGGCGAGGGCCGCCTTTACATCGCTACCGGCGGACCAGCGGCGGTGTATCGCGTGGACGTGAAGAAAGCTGGCGAAAAGCCTGCGCTCTTCTTCAAGAGCGACGAGCAGCACATCCGCGCCATTCTGTTCGACAAAGCGGGCAACCTGATTGCCGGTTCCGATGGCAGCGGGCTCGTCTACCGTGTCGACGGCAGCGGCAAAGGATATGTGCTTTACGACGCGCCCAAGCGTGAGATCACTTCGCTCGCGATTGCCACTAACGGAACCATCTACGCCTCGGCCGTAGGCGGCAAAGGGCAGACGACGCTGCCGCCTCTGCCGGTGCAGGGGATTCCATCTGTAACCGCGACGATTTCACTTGTGCAGCCGGGATCGGTGCAGGCGTTCAATGGCAATACCGTCATCCCGGATGGCTCCGAGGTTTATGAAATTCCTCCGCAAGCCGCGCCCCACAAGATATGGACCGACCGGGACGACATTGTCTACGCGCTGGCGTGGACGTCGGAGGGACTGCTCGCCGCCACCGGCAATCGCGGACGCATTTACCGCATCCACGACGATGGACAATATGCCGACGTTGCTCACCTGGAAGCATCGCAGGCCGTCGGCTTTGCCGATTCGCCGCAGGGCCTCTACGTCGGGACCGCGAACACGGGAAAGGTGTATCTGCTGAGCCATTCCCAGGCCGCCGAGGGCACCTACCTCAGCGATGTCTTCGATGCCGGAGCCTACTCTCGCTGGGGCCGCGCCGAGGTGGATTCCGCTTCCAAGAACTACGAACTGTACGCTCGCGCGGGGAACATCGAGAACCCGGAACGCGCCTGGAGCGACTGGAAAAAAATCACGCCGAACAACGGCCCTATGGGCCTCGATCTGTCTCGCTTCGTGCAGTGGAAAGTAGTTCTGCATCCGGGGGCGACGGTGGGTGCTGTCGGCATCAACTACCTGCCTGCAAATATTGCGCCGACTATTGAGGAGATGGTCGTTGTGCCTGGAGCGAGGGTGACTGCTTCCGCTCCGCAGGGACAGCAGCAGCAACCCATTTCCATCAGCTTCAATGCCCCTTCGAATCCGGGGATACAGTTCGGCAGCGAGCCGGGGCGTGAGCCGATATCGGGCGTCCGGGACCGGTCGGCAGTAACCGCACGGTGGGCGGCGCGTGATGAAAATGGCGACGAGCTGATCTACAGCCTGTTTTATCGCGGCGACAGCGAAACGAACTGGCAGCCACTGAAAGACAAAGTGAACGAGCGCTACTATACCTTCGACGCAACCGCGCTTCCCGATGGTGCGTACCGGCTCAAGGTGGTTGCCAGCGATGCGCCATCCCACAGTCCCGGCGAGGCTCTTACGACGGAACGAGTCAGCGACCGCTTTCTCATCGACACAACGCCGCCGGTGCTCTCCCCCCTCGACGCACATCTGGTAAACGACAAGATCCGCGTTGTTCTGACCGCTACGGACAGTGCGACTCCCATTGGACACGCTGAATATTCGGTGGATGCGGGACCGTGGCAGTATGTCGAGCCAGTCGGCAAGCTGTCGGACTCATTGACGGAACATTACGATTTCGAGGCGCTGCTTAAGCCTCAGCAGCCCGGCGCACCGGTCGCGGCAAACCCGTCGGAACACATCATCACCGTTCGCGTTTACGACCGGTATGAGAATACGGCTGCGGCAAAGGCAGTCGTCCGGTGAGATTTGAGTTCTTTGTCGCAGCACGGTATCTGCGGGCGAAGCGGCGGCAGGCTGTGGTTGGAGTCATCACCGCGATCTCGGTAGCAGGCGTTACCGTTGGGGTCGCTTCGCTCATCATTGCGCTTGCCATCACAAACGGGATGAGCCGCGATCTGCGGGAGCGTTTGCTCAGCTCCACCGCCCATGTGGATTTAATGCGCGTGCAGAGCGACGGCATCCGCAACTGGCGGGAACTTACCGACCAGCTGCGCCATCTGCCGCATGTGACTGCGGCTGCTCCGGGATTGTATGAACAGGTGCTGGTCTCGCGAGGCGCGCTCTCCGGCGGAGCAGAGTTGAAAGGCATCCTTCCCACGGAGGAGCGCACCGTCAGCGATCTGCTTTCGAATATCCCGCAGGGCAGCGTAGCTCCTCTCTCGCAGCCGGCAGACGCATCCCTGGAAGAGGCTGGAAACAGCGCGACACCGCCCCTCGTCATCGGCTACGATCTCGCGAACACGCTCGACGCCAAGGTCGGCGATGCGGTTCTTGTGACCAGCCCTCAGGGTGGGCTCACGCCCTTCGGCATGGTTCCCAAGTATCAGCGCTTCCGGGTCGTCGGCATCTTTCATTCAGGCTTCTATCAGTACGATTCGAGTTTTGGATTTATTCGCCTGACCGATGCGCAGCGACTCTTCGGAGAACCGGATGTGATTTCGGTGATCTCCTTCAAAGTCGACGATCTTTATCACGCCGACCGCATCGGCAAAGAAATTGAGCAGGCCGCCGGAGCGGGATTTGAAACCACGAACTGGATGGAGCAGAACCGGGAGCTTTTTCGCGCGCTCAAGCTGGAGCAGATCGTCACATTTATCGTTATCGGCCTGATCGTCTGCGTCGCGGCGCTGAACATTCTCATCGCCCTGACCATGATGGTGATGGAGAAGACGAAAGATATCGCCGTGCTGATGTCTCTGGGCGTGCAGCCGGGACAGATTCGCCGCATCTTCCTGATGCAGGGTTTTCTTATCAGCCTTCTGGGTACGGTATTTGGCCTCGTTCTCGGCTACCTCGTCGCGTGGGCTGGCGGCCACTATCGCATTCCTCTGTCGGCGGATGTGTATTCGATCGACTACCTGCCTTTTGCGCCGCGCTTCCTCGACGGGGTCATCGTGGCGGTCGTATCGCTGGGAGTGTCGTTCTTGGCTACGATCTATCCATCAAGCTCCGCCGCGTGCGTGCTTCCGGCCGAAGCGCTGCGGTACGAATAGAGGGCAACCTGCCGCCGGGTGTTAGCCTCGAATAAGCGAATGCCCGCACGATCCGGATTTTTATTTAGCAATGGCCTCCTTTCGCCGATCTGTATTTTTTTGATCTGGCTGCTGATTGTTTCAGAACCCTTTGCTTTTGCGTATTCCGTGCTGACACACCAGCAGATGATCGATCTAGCCTGGGGCCCGTCGATCAAGCCTCTTCTGCTGGCACGCTACCCCAACACCACAGCCGAACAACTGCGCGTGGCGCAGTCCTACGCGTATGGCGGTTGTGAGATTCAGGACGCGGGATATTATCCGTTCGGCCACGTCTTCTTCAGCGACCTTACGCACTACATCCGCACTGGAGATTTTGTCGCCAGCCTGATTCGGAATGCCCGCGACGTGAATGAGCTGGCTTTCGCCCTGGGTGCGCTGTCGCATTATGTCGGAGACAGTATCGGGCATCACGATGCGGTCAATCCTTCGACCGCGATCGCCTTCCCGAATCTGGCCCTGCAGTATGGCCATTCGGTCACCTACGACCAGAGTCCCCATGGCCACGTCCGTACAGAGTTTGCCTTCGATATCGACCAGTTGACGAAAGAACAACTTGCGCCTCCGGCGTATCTCAAACATATCGGCCTGAGGGTTTCGACCGATTTGCTCGACCGGGCGCTTTACGAAACTTACGGCCTGCATCTGCGTGAAGTGCTGGGAAACAAGCGGAGAAAGGCGGTCATCAGTTCTTATCGCAATTCGGTCCGCAGTTTTCTGCCCAATTTTGCCCAGGCGGAAGCGCTGGTCCATCAGCACGACTTTCCGGTTACGCCGGATACGGAGGAGTTCCGAAAATTCAACCAGAGATTGCGGCAGGCCGACTACAACAGCTGGCAGAATACGCGCAAAAAACCGGGATTTAAGAGACATTTATTAGCGTTTTTCGTCATCCTTGTACCGAAAATCGGCCCCATTTCCGACCTCTCGATAAAAATTCCGACCGAACAGACGGAGAGCGACTACATCGCCAGCGTCAACCGGTCGCTCGATTCCTATCAGGATTTGCTCAACCGCCTGCATCAGTCTCCCGCCGAAAAGCCGGAAATTATCATGAAGCTGGACAATCTCGATCTCGATACCGGATATATCGTGCAACCAGGCGGCTACCCGCTGACGGACAAGACCTATGCGAAGCTGCTGGGAGCGATCACGTCCAAATCGACTGAACCGGCGCCATCCGGTCTCAAGCGGGACATACTTGCGTATTATTCCGATCCAAATTCGCCCATTATTACTAAAAAGAATGCGAAAGCATGGAAGCGTGTCGAGGATGAACTGACGGTTCTGCAAAGAATGCCGGTGATTCCCTTGAAGTGAACCTGGGCAAAATCCTTTGTATTGAGGAGGACATGTGGCTTACCCAGCGTTTCCTCGTATAGGCTGAGACCCTTGTGAGGATTTGCCGATATGTTTGGCAGTCGAACTGCAACTATTCTTCAAAAGTCCTGGATGAGTGTACCGACGTTGTACTTAAGTGCACATGAGTTCAGAAAACGGGTGAGTCTGCGCTTTCTTTTTGGTGTCCAACAGTGGTAGAGGTAAGTATGTAAACCTTCTCCACCAATTCAGGCATCGCCCCCGCAGATCCGACAACTTCCGGCCTGAGTCT